>CAZCJT010000143.1:5850-6564 GCA_964498565.1 uncultured Acidimicrobiaceae bacterium | reverse complement strand
TCGCCCGGGCCGTGCTCGACGCCGGCATCGCATGGGTGGGCCCCACGCCCGAGGTCATCGAGTCGATGGGCGACAAGCTCGCCGCCAAGCACATCGCCGTCGAGGCCGGCGTGCCCACGCTGCCGTCCTCGGACGACCCGACCAAGGCCGACGCCGTCGGGTTCCCGCTGCTGGTCAAGGCCGCGGCCGGCGGTGGCGGCAAGGGAATGCGCATCGTCGAGCGGGCCGAAGACCTGGCCGAGGCCGTGGCCGCCGCCCAGCGCGAGGCCAAGGGCGCGTTCGGCGACGACCGCGTCTTCCTCGAGCGCTACGTGCCCCGCGCCCGGCACATCGAGATCCAGATCCTCGGCGACGAGCACGGCAACCTCATCCACCTCGGCGAGCGTGAGTGCTCGATCCAACGCCGCCACCAGAAGGTGATCGAGGAGTCGCCGTCCCCGGTGATCGACGACGCCCGCCGAGCCCAGATGGGCGAGTCGGCCGTGGCCCTGGCCCGCACGCTGGGCTACCGCTCCGCCGGCACGGTCGAGTTCCTCTACGACGAGGACCGAGCCGAGTTCTACTTCCTCGAGGTCAACACCCGCCTCCAGGTCGAGCACCCGGTCACCGAGGAGGTCACCGGCATCGACCTGGTCCGCGAGCAGCTGCGCGTCGCCGCCGGCGAGCCCCTCGACCACGACCAGGCCTCGGTCACCTTCACCGGCCACGCCGTCG
>CAZCJT010000143.1:0-5840 GCA_964498565.1 uncultured Acidimicrobiaceae bacterium | reverse complement strand
CCGCCTCTACGCCGAGGACCCGGCCGGCGGGTTCCTGCCCGCCATCGGGCGCCTCGTCGCCTACGAGGAGCCGGCCGACCCGGCCATCCGCTGGGACAGCGGCGTCGCCGCCGGCTCGGTGGTGGGCGTCGACTTCGACCCGATGCTGGCCAAGGTCGTGGCCCACGGACCCACCCGGGCCGAGGCCGCCGGCCGGCTCGCCCTCGCGCTGGAGCGGCTCCACCTCGGTGGGGTCGTCACCAACCGGGCGTTCCTGGCCGAGACCCTGCGCACCCCGGAGTTCCTGGCCGGCGACACCACCACCGACTTCATCGACCGCGTCGACCCGCCCCGGTCGCTCGTCCTCGACGAGCAGGGGTTGCAGCGCGCCGCCGTGGCCGCCGCGCTGTGGATGCAGGGCGACAACCGGGCCCACGCCCGGGTGCTCGCCGACCTGCCTTCGGGCTGGCGCAACTCGCCGATGCCGCCCGAGCGGGTCGTGCTCCGCCACGGTGGCGAGGAGGTCGAGGTCACCTACCAGTCCCGGCGCGACGGCTCGTTCGCGGTGGGGGAGGGCCGAGCCCGCGTGCACGCGTGGGCGCCCGGCGAGATCGACGTCGAGCTCGACGGGCGCCGCACCCGGTCCCGCATCACGGCGGCCGGGTCCAGCATCCACGTGCAGGTCCCGAACGGCACCGTGTCGTTCGAGATCGTGCCCCGCTTCGTGCCCCCGGGCGCCGACCTCACCGGCGGCGGGCTCCACGCCCCCATGCCTGGTGCGGTGCTCGAGGTGCGCTGCGTGGTGGGCGACGAGGTCGAGGCCGGCCAGGTCCTGGTCGTGCTCGAGGCCATGAAGATGGAGCACCACGTCCGGGCCCCCGTGGCCGGCGTGGTCAGCGAGATCCGGGTCACCGCGGGTGACCAGGTCGACAACGGCGCCACGCTGCTCGTCATCGACGACGGTGTCGCAGAGGGGGACGACGCATGACCGAGCCGATTCGCATCGCCAACTGCTCCGGGTTCTACGGGGACCGCATCGCTGCGGCCCGGGAGATGGTGGAGGGCGGCCCGATCGACGTCCTCACCGGCGACTGGCTGGCCGAGCTCACGATGCTCATCCTCCAGCGCAGCCGGGCCAAGCGGCCCAACGGCGGTTACGCCCGCACCTTCGTCACCCAGATGGAGCAGGTCATGGGCACCTGCCTGGACCAGGGGATCAAGGTGGTCTCCAACGCCGGTGGCCTCGACCCCGACGGCTGCGCCGACGCGATCGCCGAGGTCGCCGACAAGCTCGGCCTGTCGCCCACCATCGCCTACGTCAACGGCGACGACATCCTCGGCCGTCTCGACGAGCTGGTGGCCGCCGGCATCGACCTCGCCCACTTCGACACCGGCGAACCCATCGGCGACACGTCGCGCTTCATCACCGCCAACGCCTACCTCGGCTGCTGGGGCATCGTCGAGGCGCTGAACGCCGGGGCCGACATCGTCGTCACCGGCCGAACGACCGACGCCGCCGTGGTCTGCGGGCCGGCGGCCTGGCACCACGGCTGGGCCCGCGACGACTGGGACGCGCTGGCCGGCGCCGTGGTCGCCGGCCACGTCATCGAGTGCGGCACCCAGGCCACCGGCGGCAACTACTCGTTCTTCACCGAGGTCCAGGGGCTCACCCACACCGGGTTCCCGTGGGCCGAGATCGCCACCGACGGGTCCACGGTCATCGGCAAGCACGACGGCACCGGCGGCGAGGTGTCCGTGGGCACCGTCACCTCGCAGCTGCTCTACGAGATCGCGTCGCCCGCCTACCTCGGTCCCGACGTCACCGCCCGCTTCGACACCATCGAGCTGGAGCAGGTCGACCGGGACCGGGTCCGCATCAGCGGGACCAAGGGCGAGCCGCCGCCCGCCACGCTCAAGGTGGCGATGAACGAGCTCGGCGGGTTCCGCAACGAGGTCGGCGTCGGCCTCGTCGGCCTCGACATCGAGGAGAAGGCGGCGCTGGTGGAGGCCGCGTTCTGGGAGGCCCTGCCATATTCGCCCGAGGACTACGCCTCGGTCAGCACCCGGCTCGTGCGCACCGACAAGGCCGACCCGGAGACCAACGAGGAGGCGATGGCCCAGTGGCGGCTGTCGCTGAAGGACCCCGACGAGCGCAAGGTCGGCCGGGCCGTGTTCGACGCCACCGTCGAGCTCGGCCTCGCCACCATCCCGGGCTTCACCGGCCTCGGTGGCGGCGGGCAACAGGCCCGCCCCTACGGCGTGTACCGGCCCGCCGTCGTGCCCGCCGATCTCGTGCCCCAGCACGTCGTGGTCCTCGGCGGTGCGCGCACCGTGGTGGAGTCCACCGCTCCGGGCGGCGAGGTGGCGGTCGAGCCCACCCCGGGCCCCACGGCCAGCGCACCCGGCGGGGAGACCGTCCGGGCGCCGCTCGGCACCATCATCGGCAGCCGGTCCGGGGACAAGGGCGGCAACGCCAACCTCGGCGTGTTCGCCCGCAGCGATGAGGCCTGGGCATGGCTCGACTCGTTCCTCACCACCGACAAGCTGGTGGAGCTGCTCCCCGAGGCCGCCCCGTTCCCCGTCGACCGTCACCGACTGGCGTCGGTGCGGTCGCTGAACTTCGTCATCCACGGCCTGCTCGAGGAGGGCGTCGCCGCATCCACGCGCAAGGACCCGCAGGCCAAGAGCCTGGGGGAGTGGCTGCGGGCCCGGGTCGTCGACATCCCCGCCGCGCTCCTGGAAGGACGCTGACGGCCATGGACTTCGACATGCCCCCCGAGGACGACCCCCGCCGCCTGGCGGTGCGGGCGTGGCTCGACGAGCACCCCGACGCGTCGATGGGCGAGGTCGCCGAGGCCGGCTACGTGGTGCCCCACTGGCCCGAGCCCTGGGGGCTCGAGGCCGACCCCATGCACCAGCTGATCATCGACGAGGAGCTGCACCGGGCCGGGATCCGCCGGCCCGCCGGCATCGGCATCGGCTGGGCCGCGCCCACCATCCTGCTGGCCGGGACCGAGGAGCAGAAGCAGCGGTACCTGCCGCCCATCCTGAGCGGGCAGGACCAGTGGTGCCAGCTGTTCAGCGAGCCCGACGCCGGTTCCGACCTGGCCTCGCTGCGCACCCGAGCCGTGCGCGACGGCGACACCTACGTCGTCAACGGCTCCAAGATCTGGACCAGCGGCGGGCACAACAGCCGCTACGGGATCCTCATCGCCCGCACCGACCCCGAGGCCCCGAAGCACCGGGGCATCAGCTACTTCGTGTGCCCGATGGACCTGCCGGGCATGACCCTCGAGCCGGTCATCGACATGACCACGGCCCATTCGTTCAACCAGGTCTTCTTCGAAGACGTCCGCCTGCCGGCGGAGAACCTCATCGGCCAGGAGAACGACGGCTGGCGGCTCACCAAGGTGACCCTGTCCAACGAGCGGGTGATGCTGTCCTCGGCCGGCTCCCTGTGGGGCGCCGGTCCGTCGGCCGCCGACCTGCTCGAGCTGGTCCGAGGCGCCGGCGGCGAGACCGACCCGCTGCTGCGCCAGCGGCTGGCCGCCCTCCACTGCGAGGCCGAGGTGCTGCGCCTCAACCGGCTCCGCACCTTGTCGGCGCGCCTGCGGGGCCAGACGCCCGGGCCCGAGGCCTCCATCCAGAAGGCCATGGCCGACGAGCACGGCCAGCACGTCATGGAGCTGGCCAAGGACCTGGCCGGCACCGCCGGGGTCCTCGAGGGCTCCGGCCCGGCCGGGCCCGTGCCCGAGGACGCCCGCACCGGTGCCACCGAGGTCAACGTCGACGCCCAGTTCCCCGACGTGCACCCGATCTGGCACTACGGCTTCCTGTTCTCACCGGCGCTGACCGTCGGCGGCGGCACGTTCGCCATCCAGCGCAACATCATCGGCGAGCTCGTCCTCGGTCTGCCCCGGGAACCCCGGGTCGACCGCTGACCGCCGCCCGGAACGAAGGGGTCTCATGACCGACATCGCATCCATCGCCGCCGACCTGGCCGCCGAGCAGCAGTCGCTCGACGACGTGGTCGCCGGCCTCACGCCCGAGCAGTGGGCCACGCCGACACCCAGCCCGGGCTGGACCGTGCGCGACCAGATCGGCCACCTCACCTACTTCGACGGCACCGCCACGCTGGCCGCCACCGATCCCGACGCCTTCCAGGCTGCCCTGGAGGAGCTGATGGGCTCGGGCGACGGCATGGAGAAGCTCACCTTGCTGCGCGACCTCGGCCCCGAGGAGCTGCTCGTCCGCTGGCGCGAGAACCGGGCCACCCTCCTGGCCGCGGCGGCCGAGCTGCAGGACGGCCAGCGGCTGCCCTGGTACGGGCCGTCGATGAGCGCCAAGTCGTTCCTGACCGCCCGGCTCATGGAGTGCTGGGCCCATGGCACCGACGTGGTCGATGCCGTCGACGGCCACCGCCCGCCCACCGACCGGCTCCGCCACGTCGCCCAGATCGGGTTCATCACCCGCGGCTGGACCTACGCCAACCGCGGCGAGGACGTGCCACCCGGCGACGTGCGGGTCGAGCTCACATCCCCGTCGGGCGCCGACGTGTGGACCTTCGGCCCCGACGACGCCGACGCCACCGTCCGCGGCCCGGCCGAGCACTTCTGCCAGGTGGTCACCCAACGTCGCCACCTGGACGACACCGATCTGGTCGTCGAGGGCGAGATCGCCCAGGACTGGCTGGCCAAGGCCCAGGCCTACGCCGGCCCGCCCAGCGAGGGTCCGGCACCGAAGGGGAAGCGCTGATGTCCGTCGTCCGCTCCGAGACCCGTGACGGGGTCTGCACCGTCACGCTGTGCGACACCGAGCACCGCAACGCCCTCGGCCGCCAGCTCATCACCGAGATGATCGGCGCCGTCGAGGCGGCCGAGGCCGACGACGACGTGCGCGTCATCGTGCTCACCAACGAGGGCACCGCCTTCTGCGCCGGCGCCAACCTGTCCGAGCGCTCCTCGTCGAGCACCGCCGACGCCCCGGCGGCGGTCAGCAGCCCCATGCACCTGTTCGGCCGCTTCGCCCGCTCGCCCAAGCCCTACGTCGGGCGCATCGCCGGGCACTGCGTGGCCGGCGGCATGGGGCTGGCCGCGGCCATGGACATCTCGATCGCCGTGGAGGACGCGAAGTTCGGCTTCACCGAGGTGCGCATCGGCGTGGCGCCGGCGGTCATCTCGGTGGTGTGCCTGCCCAAGCTGCGCACGGCCGATGCCCGGGCCACGTTCCTGCGGGGCCACCGCTTCACCGCCGTCGAGGCCGCGGAGATGGGGCTGATCAACGCCGCCGTGCCCGCCGACCGCCTCGACGCCGAGGTGGACGCCGTGGTCGACGACCTGCTCGCCGCTTCCCCCGCCGGCCTCGCCGCCGCCAAGGAGCTGCTCGCCCGGGTCCCGCAGCTCGGCACCCACGAGGCCTTCGAGTGGACCTCGAAGGTGTCGGCGCAGCTGTTCACCACCGACGAGGCACGGGAGGGCATGACGGCGTTCCTCGAGAAGCGCACGCCGTCGTTCTCGCGGCGGCGCAGCCCGGAGGCCGGTCGGTGATGGGCGTCGTCGCGACATGTGTCGGAATTCGCCCCATGTCGCACCTCGTGGTCTAGGGTCCCGGCATGCGTGTTCACGTGGATCAGGAGAAGTGCCAGGGGCACAACCGCTGCGTCGTCCTTGCCCCCGACCTGTTCGAGGTCGACGAGCTCGGCATGGCGTGGGTCAAGGGTGATGGCGTCGTACCGCCAGGGCAGGAGGAGGCGGCGCAGCTCGCCGTCGACAACTGCCCGGAGTACGCGATCACCATCACCGACGACTGAACCGGCCGGGCCCACGCCCGGCACACCTGGCCGCCGACGCCGCCGCCCCGTG
>CAZCJT010000142.1:0-6592 GCA_964498565.1 uncultured Acidimicrobiaceae bacterium | reverse complement strand
CGGGATGTCGAGGCGGCGCATCTCGGCAAGCACGGCCCGGGCCGCCGACGTGGCGAGGGGCTGACCGCCGTAGGTCGTGGCGTGGTCGCCGGGCTCGAACGCGGCGGCGACCTCGACCTTGGCCGCGCAGGCACCGATGGGCATGCCGTTGCCGAGGGCCTTGGCCATGGTCACCACGTCGGGCTGGACGCCGAAGTGCTGGTAGCCGAACCACTCGCCCGTGCGGCCGAGGCCGGTCTGGACCTCGTCGACCATGAACAGGATCCCCCGCTCCCGGCACAGGCGCTCGACGCCCTGGAAGTACGCGGCGGTGGCCGGGTTCACCCCGCCCTCGCCCTGCACCGGCTCGAGGAGCACGGCGGCGACCGCGGCGTCGAGGGACTGCTCGAGGGCCTCGAGGTCGTTCCACGGCACGTGGCGGAAGCCCTCGGGGAGCGGCTGGAACGCCTCCCACTTCTGGGGCTGGCCGGTGGCGTGGAGGGTGGCGAGGGTGCGGCCGTGGAAGGACGAGAAGGCGCAGACCACGTCGTGCTTGCCCCGGCCCCCGAACTTGCGGGCCAGCTTGATGGCGGCCTCGTTCGACTCCGCACCGGAGTTGCAGAAGAACGTCTGGTATGCGGACGCCCCGTCGTTGCCGTGGCGCAGGAGCTCGTCGAGGGTGCGGGCCACCTCCCACCCCGGCTCGGTGCCGAACAGGTTCGAGACGTGGCAGAGCGTGCGGGCCTGCTTGGCGATGGCATCGGCCACCACCGGGTTGGCATGGCCGAGGGACACGACGGCGAGGCCGGACAGGAAGTCCAGGTACCGCCGGCCGTCGCCGTCCCACAGCTCGGTCCCCTGGCCGCGCACGAAGCGGACCTGGGGTGGGCCGTAGGTGGGCATCAGCGGGCAGGCGTCGAGCCCGTCCGGCGCGCCCATGGCGTCGGCGTGGCGCTGCTGCAGGTCGGTCACGACGTTGCTCCCCTCTGGTCCCCGGTCTGGGGGTGGCGGGTGATCATGGTGCCGACGCCCTCGTCGGAGAACAGCTCCAGGAGCACCACGTGCTCGAGTCGGCCGTCGAGCAGGTGGGCGGCGGGAACGCCGTGCTCCACGGCGGAGACGGCGGCGTCGATCTTCGGGATCATCCCGCCGGTGAGCTCGCCGTCGGCGATCTTGCGACGCAGCTCCCCGACGCTGGTCTGGCTGATGAGCGAGGTCGGGTCGTCGACGTCCTCGAGCAGCCCCGGCACGTCGGTGAGGTAGATGACCTTCTCGGCCTGCAGGGATGCGGCGAGGGCACCGGCGACGGTGTCGGCGTTGATGTTGTACGCCTGGCCCTCGGCGCTGCCGCCGATCGTGGAGACCACCGGGATCAGCTCCTCGGCCAGCAGCCGGTGGAGGATGGCGGGGTTCACCGACTCGACGTCGCCGACGTAGCCGAGGTCGGGGTCCCGGGCCACGGAGGTGATCAGGCCGCCGTCCTCGCCGGAGAGCCCGACGGCGAGCGGGCCGTGGGTGTTGATGGCGCCCACGATGTCGCGGTTCACCTTGCCGACCAGCACCATCCGGGCGACGTCGAGCGTGTCGGCGTCGGTGACCCGCAGGCCGTCCTTGAACTCCGACTGCATGCCGAGCCGGGCCAGCAGCTCGCCGATCTGGGGACCCCCGCCGTGGACGACGACGGGCCGGATGCCGACCGCGTGCAGCAGCACCATGTCGGCGGCGAAGGAGTCGGCGAGGGCCGGGTCGACCATGGCATTGCCGCCGAACTTGACCACCACGACCTGCTGGCGGAACCGCTGGATGTAGGGCAGCGCCTCGAGCAGGACGTTGACCTTGTGGACCGCACTCATGGCAGGAGCCCGGCGAGGGGCAGGCCGGTGGTCTCGGGCAGGCCGGCCAGCACGTTGGCGCACTGGATGGCCTGTCCGGAGGTGCCCTTCACCAGATTGTCGATGGCGGAGATGACGAGCAGCCGCCCGGTGCGCTCGTCGTGGCGCACGGTGAGGTGGGCGCAGTTCGAGCCGGCCACCGCCTTGGTGGACGGGATGCGCTCGTCGACCACCACGAAGGGCTCACCGGCGTAGGTGTCGGCCAGGCACGACAGGAGGTCGGCCCGGGAGGCCCCGGCCACGGGCGTGGCGTAGACGGTGGAGAGGATCCCGCGCGTCATGGGCACGAGGTGGGGGGTGAACAGCACCTGCGCGCCCGTGGCCTGCTCGATCTCCGGGGTGTGCCGGTGGTCGAGGAGGCCGTAGGCGGTCATGTTCTCGGAGGCGGCGGCGAAGGTGGTGTGCGCCTTCGGCGGGCGGCCGGCCCCGCTGAGACCCGAGGCTGCGTCGACGATGGCGCCCGTGGTCTCCACCAGGCCGGCGCGGACGAAGGGCGCCAGGGCCAGGGCCGCGCCCGTCGGGTAGCACCCGGCGACGGCCACCAGGTCGGCACCGACGAGCTCGTGGCGGAACAGCTCGGGGATCCCGTAGGCGGCCTCGGCCAACAGCTCGGGCGCCGGGTGCTCCTGGTCGTACCACTGCACGTAGAGCGCCGGGTCCTTCAGCCGGAAGTCGGCCGCCGCATCGACGATCCACTTCACCCGGCCCCGGAGCCGGGGGACGATGTCCTGGCTGAGGCCGTGCGGCAGGCCGAGGAACACGAGATCGAGGCCGTCGCAGTCGTCCACCGTGGCCGGCGTGAACCGGAGGTCCGGGTAGGCGGCGGCGAGGTTGGGGTAGAGGTCGGCCACCAGCCCGCCGGCCTGGCTGTCGGCCCCGGCGAGGCGGACGTCGAACTCCGGATGCCCGGCGAGGAGCCGCAGGAGCTCGGACCCGGCGTAGCCGGAGGCCCCGAGGATGCCGACGCTGATCATCGCCCGATCGTATCCGCACCGATGCATGACTATGCAAACTCGTTCGGTGGCGTTCGTGCCCACCGGCCAGCGACCGCCTCGCCAGAAGCGCTACGCCTCGCCGCGCAGGTGGGCGGGGAAGGCCGAGTGGACGGCGTCGATGATCGCCTGGCGGACCTCGCCCACCTCGGTGTCGGTGAGGGTCCGGTCCCGGGCCTGGAGGCGGACCCGGTAGGTGAGCGAGCGGTGCCCTTCGCGCACGCCCTCGCCCCGGTAGGTGTCGAACAGCCGCACCCAGCCGAGGAGCTCGCCGGCGGCCCGCTCGATGGCGGTCCCGACGTCGGTGGCCGACGTGCCGTCGGCGACCTCGAACGCCAGGTCGACGTCGGAGGAGGGGAAGCGGCTGACGGGCACGTAGGACGGCGCCCCGTGGGGGTGGGCGAGGAACCGGTCGAGGTCGACCTCGAGCCAGGCGACCCGGCCGGGGATGTCGAAGGCGGCCAGCACCTCGGGATCCACCTCCCCGATGGCGCCGACGGGTTCCCCGTCGACCCGGCACACGCCCGAGCGCGTCGGGTGCAGCCCCGGCATCTCGGCGTTCGCCATGTCGGCCCCGGGCATGGAGAGCCCGTCGCAGACCGTGCGCCACGCCTCCACCGCCGCGGTCGCGTCGGCGCCGGCCACGATCACCGCGAACGCCTCCCGCTCGTCGGGCAGCTCGGCGGCCGGGTCGGCGGGCCGGCGGAACACGTGTCCGACCTCGAACAGGGCGATGCCGTCGTTGCGGTGGCTGACGTTGTGGCGCACCGCCTTGAGCAGGCCGGGCAGCAGGGACGTGCGCAGCACCGACTCCTCGGCCACGAGCGGGTTGGTGATGGTGATGCCGTCACCGGGCAGGCCGGCCCGCTCGAGGTCACCGGGTGCGAGGAAGGGCATGGGCGCGGCCTCGGCGCACCCGAGGCCGGTGAGCAGGGTGCGGAGACGGCGGCGCTCGAGCTGGCGGGGTGTGAGGTGCCCGGAGAGGGAGGAGACCGGCATGGTCTTGCCGAGGCGGGCGTAGCCGTACAGGCGCCCGACCTCCTCCACGACGTCGATCTCCTCGGCCGAGTCGAGCCGGAAGGACGGGAGGGCGACGCGCATCGGCGCGTCGCCGGCACGGAGCTCGGTGGTGAAGCCGATGGGGTCCAGCAGGTCCTTCATCTCCTGGGGCGACAGGTCGGACCCGAGGATCGCGTTCACCCGGGCCGGTCGAACCTGGATGGGGCTGCGGTCGGGAAGGCGGCCGCGCTCGTCGGCGAGCCCGGCGGCCACCGAGGTGACGGCGCCGCCCAGGAGCTCCACGAAGCGGTCCTGCGCCAGCTCCATGCCCATCGGATCGACGCCTCGCTCGAACCGGGCCGAGGCCTCGGAGCGCAGCCCGAGGCGCCGCGCCGACTTGGCCACGGGCACCCGCTCGAACCACGCCATCTCCACGACCACGTCGGTGGTCGCCTCGGAGATCTCCGTGTCGGCGCCCCCCATGATCCCGGCGATGCCTATGGGGGCATCGTCCGCGTCGCAGATCAGCAGGTCGGCGGGCGTGAGGGTGCGCTCGGCGTCGTCGAGGGTGGTGATCCGCTCGCCGTCCCTGGCGACGCGGATGCGGAAGCCGGGACCGGCCAGGGTGGCCAGGTCGTAGGGGTGGGACGGCTGCCCGAGCTCGAGCATGACGTAGTTGGAGACGTCGACCACGTTGTTGATCGACCGCATGCCGAGGAGGGTCAGGCGGTTGGCGATGAGGGGGTCGGACGGCCCGACGGTCACGCCTCGTAGGACACGGGCGGTGAAGCGGCCGCAGCGGTCGGGATCGAGGATCTCGACGGTGACAAGCTCGGCGGCGCTCGTGCCATCGGTGGTGACGGTGGGCGATGGCAGCTCGAAGGGCAGACGGAGCCGGGCGGCGAGGTCGCGGGCGATGCCGGCCACCGACATGGCATCGGGCCGGTTGGGGTTGGTCTCGAGGTCGTAGAGGACGTCGGCCTCGATGCCGAGGGCCCCGGTGAGCGGCGTGCCCGGCTCGAGGTGGTCGGGGAGGATCAGGATGCCGTCGTGGCCGCCGGGGAGCCCGATCTCGTCGGGCGCGCACAGCATCCCGTTGGACCACTCGCCGCGCTTCTTGGCCCGCTTGATCTCGAAGCCGGCGGGCATGGTCGTGCCCACGGTCGCGAGCGGCACCAGGTCGCCGGTCGCCATGTTGAACGCGCCGCAGCAGATCTGGAGGGGCTCACCGTCGCCGGCGTCCACGTCGACGATCTGCATGCGGTCGGCATTCGGGTGGGAGCGCAGCTCGAGCACCCGCGCCACGACGATGCCGTCGAGACCCTCGCCGATGCGGTCCATCGACTCGACGGGGGTGCCGAGGTCGCCGAGGATCAGGCCGAGCTCGTCGGGGTCGACGTCGTCGGGGATGGGCGTGAAGTCGCGCAACCAGGAGAGGAGGACCTTCATCGGATGCTCCTAGAACTGCCGGAGGAAGCGGACGTCGTTGGTGATCAGCTCGCGGAGGTCGTCGACGCCGGCCTTGGTGACGGCCAGGCGCTCGATGCCGAACCCGAAGGCGAAGCCGGTGAACTCCTCGGGGTCGATCCCGCAGTTGCGCAGCACGTTGGGGTGCACCATGCCGCAGCCGCCGAGCTCGAGGAACGTGCCGTCGGGGCGGATGATGTCGAACTCGGCCGAGGGCTCGGTGAAGGGGAAGTAGGCCGGTCGGAGCCGGGACGAGAAGTCGCCGCCGAAGTACGCCTTGGTGAACCGGTCGATCGTGCCGGCCAGGTCGGTGAGGGTGATGCCGCGGTCGACGACGAGGCCCTCGATCTGGTGGAACACCGGCAGGTGGGTCGCATCCGCGGTGTCCTGGCGGAACGTGCGGCCCGGCATCACCGAGTAGATGGGAGGAGGCTGCTCCTGCATGACCCGGACCTGCACCGGAGACGTGTGGGTGCGCAGCAGCGTGCGCCCCGGCTCGCCGAAGTCGACGTAGAGCGTGTCGTACATGTCCCGGGCTGGGTGACCCTCGGGGAAGTTGAGGGCCTCGAAGTTGTAGAAGTCGGTCTCGACCTCGGGGCCCTCGGCCACGGTGAAGCCGAGGCCGACGAAGACGTCCTCGAGCTCCATGATCGCCTGGGTCACCAGGTGCAGGTGCCCGGCGCGCGAGCCGGCCATGACCTCGGTGAGGTCGAGGCGATCGGCCTGCAGGCGCTCGACCCGCTCCCCCCGTTCGAGGTCGCGCCGCCGGTCGTCGGCTGCAGCCTGGAGCTCGTCGATGGCGTCGTTGACGGCCTGGCCAACCGACCTGCGCTCGTCGGGGTCGAGGCGCCCGAGCTCGCGCTTGAAGCCCTTGAGCGAGCCCTTCTTGCCCAGCGTGGAGCGGACGACCTCATCGAGGGCCTCGACCGTGGTGGCCTCGGCGATGCGGGCGCGGGCGTCGTCGGCGATGCGGGCGAGATCGTCGATCATGGTCCGGGAACCCTGCCCGAACGGGACGGCGGCTGGCAAAGGGCTTCGGCACGGGGCTGGGCCACGAGTGCGCCGCGCATCACCCGTCGGCGGGCCGGACCGCGATCAGGTCCTATTCGGTGCTGGGGTTCTTGTCGGAGGGTCTGAGGAGAATGGGTGGCATGACCGGTTCCGCCACCTACGCCCGAGACGCTGATGTCGCGTCCGTGGCACGGGACCGGTTGGATGCAGCGGCGGCGGCGATGGCCGCGGTCGAGTCGGCGCAGCGCTCGG
>CAZCJT010000141.1:0-6594 GCA_964498565.1 uncultured Acidimicrobiaceae bacterium | reverse complement strand
ACCGCATGCCTGTCGAGCTGTGGCGGCCGCGGCCCGGACGCTGAACGCCGGCGGAATCGGGTGGGGAGTGTTCGGGGGCCAACCCGTAGCGTGCAGCCGTGCCGACGGTGGACGACACGGCGGAGGCAGCCGCCCCCGACCTCACGGCCGACGCCGGCATCATGCGCCGGGGCGTGTCGCTGCTCGCCGAGATCCTCCGCACCAATCCCTGGCCCGCCGCCGGCGCCATCGCGGGTGCCGTCGTGTTCGCGGCCGCGTCCGTGGCGGGGGCCGTCATCCTCGGACGGATCACCGACGAGCTGATCCTGCCGGCCGTGGAGGACCGCCCCACCGTGGGCACCGCCCTCGCCGGAGGCGGTGTCATCGTCGCCATGTCCGTCGTGCGCGCCGCCGGCGTCGTCGCCCGCCGCTACTTCGGGACCATGACCACCCGGCGCATGCAGATGCAGTGGTTCAACCGGCTGAGCGACCACTACGTCGAGCAGCCGCTCCCCTTCTTCTTCGGGCAGCCGACCGGCAAGCTGCTGGCCCACGCCGACAACGACGCCGAGCGGTCCGCCTTCGCCATGCAGCCGCTGCCGCTGTCGCTCGGCGCCCTGGTGCTGCTCGTCTTCGGCGCCGCCAACCTCGCCGTGCTCGACCCCATGCTCCTCGGCATCGGGCTGGCCCTGTTCCCCCTGCTGTTCATCCTCAACCGGCTCTACACCGCGCGGGTGGTGGGGCCGTCGGCGCGGGCGCAGGCCCACGTCGGCGAGGTCTCGTCCGTCGCGCACGAGAGCTTCGAGGGTGCGCTGGTCGTGAAGCTGCTCGGGCTCGAGGACCGCGAGTCAGCCCGGATGCGGGCCGCCGCCGGCGACCTGCGCCGCGAGCGGCTGGTGATCGGACGCCTCCGGGCCGCCTTCGAGCCGGCCCTCGAGGCCCTACCGAACCTCGGCACGGTGGCCCTCCTCGCCGTCGGTGCCTGGCGGGTCTCCGAGGGCACCATCACCACCGGGGACCTGGTGCAGGCCATGGCGCTGTTCGCCATCATCTCCTTCCCGATGCGGGTCATCGGGTTCCTGCTCGAGGAGCTGCCCCGCTCGGTCGTGAGCCGGGAGCGTATCGTCGACGTGCTCGACGTCGACCACCGCATCACCGGCGCCGCGCTGGTGCCGGGGCCCGCGCCCCGCCAGCACCTCCCGACCGGGCCGCTGCCCCTCTCCGTGCGAGCCCTCACCTTCGCCTACGGGCGCGAGGACGTGCTCGACGGCGTCACGTTCGACATCGAGCCCGGGCGGGTGGTGGCCATCGTCGGCTCCACCGGCAGTGGCAAGTCCACGCTCTGCAACCTGCTGGCCGGCCTGGCCCGGCCGGCGCGGGGCGAGATCCGCCTCGGGGACGTGCCGCTGCGCGTGGCCGACCCGATGGACCTGCGGGCCGCGGTCGCCCTCGTGTTCCAGGAGACGTTCCTCTTCGCCGACACGGTCCTCGAGAACCTCACGCTCGGCCAGGCGGTCGATCCCGAGCGGCTCCAGTGGGCGATCGACATCGCCCAGGCCGGCTACGTCGACGACCTCGCCGAGGGCCGCGCCACGGTCGTGGGTGAGCGCGGCGTGATGCTGTCGGGCGGGCAGCGGCAGCGGTTGGCGCTGGCCCGGGCCCTCCTCCGCCACCCGCGCCTGCTGCTGCTCGACGACGCCACGTCGGCCATCGATCCCGTCATCGAGCAGCGCATCCTCGACGGCCTGCGCCAGGAGCTGGACACCACCACGCTCGTGGTCGCCCACCGGGTCGCCACCATCCGCCTCGCCGACCGGGTCCTGTTCCTCGATCGTGGCCGGCTGGTCGGCGACGGCACCCACGACGAGCTGCTGGCGGCCGACCCCCGGTACGTCGCCCTCGTCCGCGCCTACGAGCAGGCCGCCACGGAGCCCGACGCATGACCGGCGACCAGACCATCCTGCCGCCCCCCGAGGAGCCCGCCGAGCTCGACGGCGCCATCGCCGTGCTACGCCGGGGCATCGCGGCCACGCCCGAGCTCAAGGTCGGCCTCGCCTTCACCGTGGGCATGGCGGTCAGCAGCGGCGCCGGACGGCTCGCGGTGCCGGTGCTCATCCAACAGATCCTCGACCGCGGCGTCCTCGGCGACGACGGCTTCCGCCCCGGGTTCGTCTATCCGGCGTGCGTGGTCGCCGTGGCCGCCATCGTGGGCCTGTTCGTGCTGGCCCGCGCCACCTACCTGCGCCTGATCCGCACCGCCGAGGACGCGCTGTTCTCGCTGCGGGTGCGCACCTTCGAGCACATCCACCGGCTCGCCATCGCCGATCACAGCGAGTCCCGCCGGGGCGAGCTGGTCGCCCGCATCACCTCGGACGTGGAGACCCTCGCCCAGTTCACCCAGTGGGGCGCCATCGCCTGGATCGTCAACGGGTCGGTCATCCTGGGGACGCTCGCCGTGATGTTCCTGTACTCCTGGCAGCTCACCCTGGTGGTCCTGGCCGCCTTCCTCCCGCTGCTGCCGCTGATGCGAGGGCTGCAGCGGCGCCAGCTGGCGGCGTACGACGCCGTGCGGGACACCGTCGGGTCGAGCATGGCCGAGGTGTCCGAAGCCGTCACCGGCGCCGCCGTCGTCCGGGCCTACGGCCTCGAGGACCGCACCCGCGACCGCCTCCGCACCGCCATCGTCGGCCAGTACCGGGCTCACCTCCGGGCCGGCCTGTTCTTCGCGCTCCTGTTCCCCCTCGGCGACATCTTCTCCTCGGTCGCCCTCGCCGGCGTGGCGGTCGTCGGTTCCCTCCACAGCGAGACCCTCGGCGTCAGCTCCGGCGAGCTCATCGCCTTCCTCTTCCTCGTGAACCTGCTCCTCTCCCCGGTGTCCGAGCTGTCCGAGGTGTTTGACCAGACCCAGACCGCCATCGCCGGCTGGCGCAAGATCCTCGGGGTGCTCGAGATGCCGGTCGAGGTCGAAGACGTCGACCCGGGCGCCGATCTGCCCGCCGGTCCGCTCGGCATCGACATCCGCAGCCTGTCGTTCCGCTACCGCACAGGACCCCCCGTCCTGCACCACGTCGACGTGCGCATCCCCGCCGGCACCAACGTCGCCATCGTCGGCGAGACCGGCTCGGGCAAGTCCACGCTGGCCAAGCTGCTGTGCCGCCTCGCCGACCCGACCGAGGGCGAGGTCCGCATCGGCGGCGTCGACCTCGCCACCGTCGGTGGCGCCGCCCGCCGGCGCCGGATCCGCATGGTGCCCCAGGACGGCTTCCTCTTCGACGACACCCTCGCCGCCAACGTCCGGATGGGCGGTGACGGCCAGAACGAAGCCGCCACGGACGTCGACGTGCTGGAGGCGTTCGACTCCCTCGGTCTCGGCGAGTGGGTTCGGGGACTGCCCGGCGGCATCCACACCCGGGTCGGCGAGCGGGGCGGCAACCTCTCCGTCGGCGAGCGCCAGCTCGTCGCGCTCGCCCGGGCCCAGCTGGCCGAGCCGGGCGTGCTGGTCCTCGACGAGGCGACGAGCGCCATCGACCCCGAGACGGAGCAGGCCCTGGCCGGCGCCCTGGCCCGCCTGTCCCGGGGCCGCACCGTCGTCAGCATCGCCCACCGCCTCTCCACCGCCGAGCTCGCCGACGTGGTGCTGGTGTTCGCCCACGGTCGCCTGGTCGAGCAGGGCCACCACGACGAGCTCGTCGTTGCCGGCGGCACCTACGCCGGCATGCACCGATCGTGGATGGGCGCGACCCGTCTCACCGTCACCACGCCGGACGGGGCCGGCCCGCCCCAGCCCTAGGCTCGGCCCCATGGCCGACAGCACCTCGCGCAGCCCGCTCACGAGCACCTCTGCGTGGCAGGCGCTCGCCGCCCACCAGCCGGCGATGGCCGATCGCCACCTGCGCGACATCTTCGCCGACGACCCCGACCGGGGCCGGCGGATGGTGGTCGAGGCGGGCGACCTCTACATCGACCTCTCGAAGCACCGGGCCACGACCGAGACCATGGACCTGCTCGTCGCCCTCGCCGGCGAGCGGGACGTCCCCGGCCGCTTCCACGCGCTGTTCACCGGCGAGCACGTGAACACCACCGAGGACCGGCCCGCGCTGCACACCGCGCTGCGGCGGCGCCGGGACGACCGACTCGAGGTCGACGGCGTCGACGTGGTCGCACAGGTCCACGAGGTGCTCGACCAGCTGTCCTCGTTCGCCTCCCGGGTCCGCTCCGGCGAGTGGGTGGGCTCCACCGGGCGGGCGATCCGCCACGTCGTCAACATCGGCATCGGGGGCTCGGACCTCGGCCCGGCGATGGCCGCCACCGCGCTGCGCCAGTGGGTACGCGAGGACCTCGACCTGCGGTTCGTGTCCAACGTCGACGGCGACGACCTCTCGTGGGCGCTCCGCCACGTCGACCCCGAGACGACGTTGTTCATCGTGGCCTCCAAGTCCTTCACCACCCTGGAGACGCTCACCAACGCCGGCCACGCCAAGGCCTGGTTGCGCGAGCGCATCGGCCCCGACACCAAGGTCGAGCGGCACTTCGTCGCCCTGTCCACCAACGCCGAGGCCGTCTCGGCGTTCGGGATCGACACGGCCAACATGTTCGGGTTCTGGGACTGGGTGGGGGGCCGATACTCCCTGGATTCGGCCATCGGCCTGTCGCTGATGATCGGCATCGGCCCCGCCGCGTTCGGCGAGGTGCTCGACGGCTTCCGCCGCATCGACGAACACGTCCGCGAAGCGCCGGTCGAGCGCAACGCGTCGGTGCTCATGGCGCTGCTCAACCTCTGGTACCGGAACTTCCTCGGCGCGTCGACCCAGGCGGTGCTGCCCTACAGCGACGTGCTGGCCCGCTTCCCCGGCTACCTCCAGCAGCTGGAGATGGAGTCCAACGGCAAGCGGGTGACCCTCGACGGCACGCCGGTGGACCACCACACCGGCTCCATCGTGTGGGGCGAGCCGGGCACCAACGGCCAGCACGCCTTCTACCAGCTCCTCCACCAGGGCACATCGCTCGTGCCCTGCGACCTGATCGGCTTCGCCGAGCCCACCGACGACACCCTCGTCTCCGAGCACCACGACCTGCTCACCGCCAACCTGCTCGCGCAGGCCGAGGCCCTCGCCTTCGGTCGCACGGCCGAGGAGGTGGCGGCCGCCGGCGTCGAACCGGAGCTGGTGGCGCACCGGACCTTCCCGGGCAACGTGCCGTCCACGACGATCCTCGCGCCGCGGCTGACGCCGTCGGTGCTCGGCCAGCTCGTCGCCCTCTACGAGCACAAGGTCGCGGCGCAGGGCTTCCTGTGGGGCATCAACAGCTTCGACCAGTGGGGCGTCGAGCTGGGCAAGCAGCTGGCCACCACGATCGCATCGGAGATCGCCGACGGCACCGACGGCGACCACGACTCCAGCACCATCGCCCTGCTCCACCGCTACCGGCAGATGCGGGGCGAGCTCTAGATCGAGACCCTCGAGATCGGGATCAGTCGGCCTCGGGCTGGGGCTCGGGCTCGGTGTCCGGGGCGACCTCGGGTGCCGGCTCGGCGAGGGAGGCGAGGAACGCCGTGAGCACGGCGTTGAACTCGACCGGGTTCTCCAGGTTCGGCAGGTGGGAGCTGTCCTTCACCACGGTGAGCTGGCCGTCGGCGACCAGGCGGGTGATGAGGGTGGACTCGGCCAGCGGCGTGATGCGGTCGAGCTCGCCGGCGACCACCAGGGTCTTGCGCGGCATGCCGCGCAGGGCCCCCATGGCGTCCGGGCGGTTCTTCATGGCCTCGAGGGCGGCGATCCAGCCCTCGGGCAGGTTGTGCTGCATGAGGGCGAGCACGTACTCGACCAGCTCGGGGCGGTCGAGGGACGCCTGCGAGAGCAGGCCGTCGACCATGCCCTTGGCGAGCGTGGCGAGATCCTCACCACCCTCGAGCGCCTGCTGCTGCGCGGTGCGTCGCTCCCAGGTGTCGACGTCGTCGGACTTGGACCGGGTGGCCACCAGCACGAGCGGGCCCACCTTGTCGAGGTGGCGGCGCACCATGGCGAAGGCGAGGTACCCGCCCATCGAGGCGGCCACGACGGTGGGCTGCTCCAGGCCGAGCTCGTCGAACACGGCGACCACGAGGTCGGCCCAGCTGTCCATCGAGGCCGACTTGGGAACGGCGGGCGCGGGGCTGCTGCCGAAGCCGGGCAGGTCGATTCCGATGACGCGGTGGTCGGCCTCGAGCGCGGCGTACTGGTACTCCCACATCGCCGCGTTGAACGGGAATGCGTGGAGGAACACCACCGGGTCGCCCTTGCCACGGTCGACCACATGCAGCTCTTGGCCGGCGATGGTCACGGTGGTCATGGCGTCCTCCGAGGGGGTGATCGTCAGCGATCCCGAGTCTCTCCCCTCACCCCGGCGGTCCGCAAACCGGCCCCGGAGCGTGCTCGGACGGCCCGCCGGCCTGTGGGAAGATCGTCGTGGATGGGAGCCCACCTGCGGATCGATCCGAAGCTCCCCGCGGCGTTCCAGCGGCTGCGGGCGGCGGCGTGGGCGTCGAACTTCGGTGATGGCGTGCGCAACGCCGCGCTGCCCCTGATCGCGGCGGGCCTCGACGGATCGGCCACCACGGTGGCGGTCGTCGCCGCGGCC
>CAZCJT010000140.1:0-6640 GCA_964498565.1 uncultured Acidimicrobiaceae bacterium | reverse complement strand
CCGGCTCCGGGTCCTCGCCGGCCCGCATCAGACCCGGAACGCTTCGCCGTCGAAGCGGTCGAGGACGGCGAACGACTCGACGGGGTCGCGGCGCAGCTGGGTGACGACCTCCTCGGGGTGGCCGAGCGCGATGAGCGAGGCGACGGCGTGAGTGTCGGGGATCCCCAGCAGCTCGGCCACGGCGGCCTCCTCCCGGCAGATGGCGGTGGTCATCACGCCGCCGAGGCCCTCGTCGCGCGCCTTCAGCATGATGTTGTGGCAGAAGGGATAGATCGAGCCGCCACCGACGATCGACTGGCGGGGCAGCCCGTGGTCGAGGACCGCGAGGGCGTCGAGTGCCACGCAGACGACGAGCACCACGGGATGCGTGTCGAGCTCGTCGGCGAACCGGTTCGGTGCCGGCGTCGCCCGGGCCTCGTCGAGGTCGACCCACGGCTGGGAGAAGCGCGTGTCGCCGGGCTGGAACGCGACCTTGCCGATCTTCACGTGGGCCCAGTACTCCCGCCAACTGGCCTGGTACAGCTCGCGCAACCGGGTCCGGATGCCCGCGTCCTTCACGACCACCACGTGCCAGCCCTGCCGGTTGCCACCCGACGGGGCGAAGCGGGCGTGGTCGAGGATGCGGTGGAGCACCTCGTCGGGGACGGCCTCGTCGGTGAAGGTCCGGGTGGCGGGCGTGGTGCGCATGACCTCGGCGAGCTCCATGGGCCCACGATGCCAGGTGCCGACCGGCTGCGACCGCAGCACTGCCAGTTCGGGAGCGGTCTGCTACAGAGGAACTGCCAGTTTCGAGAGCGGCCCAAGCTGCTACAGGGGAACTGCCAGTTCGGGGAGGGGGGAGGGGAGGGGGCTACTCCTCGGGGCGGTCGAAGCGCTGCCAGCCGGTGCCGGTGATCTGGCGCGGCTCGAAGAAGAGGCAGTCCTCGGGGCACGCGAAGGGCATCTCCTCGTTCACGCCGAGGCGGCATCGCTGCAGCACGTCACCGGTCGGGGTCGACCTCGTCGAGTAGTGCCGGCAGTCCTCTCGTACGCCCACGGGGCCAGTGTCGCACGCGAGGTGCGCAACTACCCTCCCGCCCCATGGCCGAACGACTCGTGGTGATCGGCGGTGACGCCGCCGGCATGGCCGCTGCGTCGCAGGCCCGGAGGCAGCAGCCCTACATGGAGATCGTCGCCCTCGAGCGGGGCCGTTGGACCAGCTACTCGGCGTGCGGCATCCCCTACCTGGTCGCCGGTGACGTCGGGTCCCACGAGGACCTGGTGGTGCGGACCCCCGAGGAGTTCCGCGACCGCCAGCGCATCGACGTGCGCATGGGCCACGAGGCCGTCGGGGTCGACCTCGAAGCCGGCAAGGTCGAGGTGCGCGACCACGGTCGTGGGCGCACGCTCCAGCTGGGCTTCGACCTGCTCCACATCGCCACCGGCGCCCAACCGATCCGCCCCGACCTCCCCGGCATCGACAGCCCGTTCGTCCACGGCGTGCAGACCCTCGACGACGGTGTCCACCTGCTGGCCCACGCCGAGCGGGACCGGTGCGAATCCGTCGTGGTGGTCGGCGGCGGCTACATCGGCATCGAGATGGCCGAGGCGTTCCTGCGACGGGGGATGAAGGTCACCCTGATCGAGGCCGGCCAGCAGGTCATGCGCACGATGGACCCCGACATGGCGGCGCCCATCGCCGGTGCCCTGCGGCAGCTCGGCATCGACGTCCGGCTCGGGGTGCAGGCGCTCGGCTTCGGGGACGGTGCCGTGGAGACCGACGCCGGGCCGCTCCGCGCCGATCTCGTCGTGCTCGGGCTCGGCGTCGCGCCCAACACCGGCCTGGCCGCCGACGCCGGCATCACCACCGGCGTGCGCGGGGCCATCCGGGTGAACCGCCGCCAGCAGACCTCCGCACCCGAGGTCTACGCCGCCGGCGACTGCGCCGAGTCCTACCACCGGGTCACCCAGCGGCAGGTGCACGTCGCGCTCGGCACCGTGGCCAACAAGCAGGGGCGTGTGGCCGGCATCAACCTCGCCGGGGGGTACGCGACCTTCCCCGGCGTCATCGGCACCGCCATCACCAAGGTCTGCGCCTACGAGGTGGCCCGCACCGGCGTGAACGAGCAGGAGGCCGAGCGGGCCGGGTTCGAGTGGGAGTCGGTGAAGATCGACTCCACCACCCGTGCCGGCTACTTCCCCGGGACCAAGCCCATCACCGTCAAGCTGCTGGCCGAGCGAGACACGCGCCGGGTGCTCGGGGCGCAGATCGTGGGCGAGGAGGGTGCCGCCAAGCGCATCGACGTGCTGGCCACGGCCATCACGGCCGAGATGACCGTCGACGACGTCATCGACCTCGACCTCGCCTACGCCCCGCCGTTCTCCGGCGTCTGGGACGCCGTGCACATCGCGGCCCGGAAGGGTGCCGAGGCCCTCGACCGGGCCGCCGCCGCCCGGCTGCGCTGAGCGACGGCCGGGCCGGGTACGGCATCGCGTGTGACCTCCGACCCGACGCCTTCCGTCCCGACCGACCGGTCGGTAGGGTGATCTCCATGCCGTTGACCGACGCAGCGCTCACCGAAGACCTCGCTCCCGTGGTGGCCGGCCTCGTGGACCGGCACCTGGCCAACTCCAAGGAGTGGTTCCCGCACCGGATCGTGCCGTGGAGCCGTGGCCAGGACCTCGGCAAGGACTGGGAGTGGGACCCCAACGAGACCGAGCTGTCCCCGGAGGTTCGATCGGCGCTCATCGTCGACCTGCTCACCGAGGACAACCTGCCGTACTACTTCGAGACGATCTACAACCTGTTCGGCAAGTTCGAGCCGTGGGGCACCTGGGCCAAGCGCTGGACCGCAGAGGAGGGTCGCCACGCGATCATCATCCGCGACTACCTGTCCGTGACCCGTGCCGTCGACCTCGACGAGCTCGAGCGGGGCCGCATGGCGCAGGTCTCCCAGGGCGAGGTACCCCACCCGGAGACGGTGTGCGACGGCCTGGCCTACGTGACGATGCAGGAGCTGGCCACCAAGATCAGCCACCGCAACACCGGGCGCCTCCTCGAGGACAAGGTCGGCTACCAGGTGATGGCCACCGTCGCCGGCGACGAGCAACTGCACCACGTCTTCTACCGCGACGCCGCCACCGCCGCCCTCGAGCTCGACCCCGACGGCATGGTCATGGCCATCGACCGCCAGGCCCGCAACTTCGCCATGCCGGGCACCGGGATCCCCGACTTCGCCGGGCATGCCAAGCGAATCGCCGATGCCGGCATCTACGACTTCCGCATCCACCACGACCAGATCCTCAAGCCGATGGTGATCGACCAGTGGAAGCTGCCCGAGCTCGAGGGACTCTCGCCCGAGGCCGACGCCGCACGAGAGAAGGTGCTCAAGCACCTCGACCGCGTCGACAAGGCCGCCAGCCGCCTCACCGCCCGTCGGGAGCGCCACGCCGCCGAGGACGAGCGCGCCGCCGCGCTCACCTCTGCCTGAACCACACCTGAACGACCGAAGATCCAGGCGCCGAGACCGCACCTAGGCTCGGCGGATGGACCTCGGCCGTGACGAGCTCGCCGCCGACCGCACGCTCGTCGGGCGGTCGCTGTGCGAGGCCTACGCCGCCCGGGCCGATGCCTTCCTCTGCGAGCTGTTCGAGGCCGCCACCGACCGCGTCACGGGCATCAGCGTCGTGGCCCTCGGCGGGTACGGCCGCCGCGAGCTGAGCCTCCAGTCCGACCTCGACGTCCTGCTCCTCCACGACGGCTACCGCGACATCGGTCCCGTGGCGGATGCCATCTGGTACCCGGTGTGGGACCAGGGCGTGAAGCTCGGCCACGCCGTGCGCACCGTGAAGGAGGCGCTGGCGCTGGCGGCCGACGACCTCGACTCGGCCACCGCCATGCTCCAGGCCCGTCACGTCGCCGGCGACCGGGCGCTCACCGCCACCCTCGTGGAGGACGTCGCCGGACTGTGGCGGTCCAAGGCCAGCCGGTTCCTCCCGCAGCTGGCCGACCGGGTCGCCGAGCGCCACCAACGGGCGGGCGAGATCGCGTTCCTCCTCGAACCCGACCTGAAGGAGGGGCGTGGCGGGCTACGCGACGTGCAGTCGCTGCTGTGGGCCAGCCGGGCCCGCCAGATGATCTGGGAGGGCGACGACGCCGCCCTCCAGGACGCCTACGATCAGCTGCTGGCGGCGCGGGTCGAGCTGCACCGCCGCACCGGACGGATGGGGGACGTGCTGGTGCTCGAGGAGCAGGACGGCGTGGCCGCCGCCCTCGGCGCCACCGACGCCGACGCCCTCATGCGGTCGCTGGCCGATGCCGCCCGGGTGATCTCGTTCCGGTCCGACGACACCTGGCGCCGCGTCGGCGCGTCGATGCGACGCGGCATCGGTCGCTTCGCCCGGCGGGACCGCACGATCGCACCGGGCGTGATCCTGCGCGATGGCGAGGTGCACCTCGTCGGCGACGTCGACACGTCCGATCCGGTGCTGCCGCTGCGCACATCCGCCATCGCTGCGGGGGAGGAGGTGGCGGTGCACCGAGCGGTGCTCGACCTGCTCGAGGCGTGCCCGCCGCTGCCCACGCCGTGGCCGGACGCGGCCCGAGACCAGCTGGTCCACCTGCTCGGCACCGGCCGCCCGGCCATCGCCCACCTGGAATCGCTCGACCAGCACGGCCTGCTCACCAAGGTGTTGCCGGAGTGGGAGTCGGTGCGCTCCAAGCCGCAGCGGAACGCCTACCACACGTTCACCGTCGACCGTCACCTGTGCGAGGCGGCGGCCAACGCGGCTGAGCTGGCCAGCCGGGTCCGTCGACCCGACCTGCTCGTCGTGGGCACGTGGCTCCACGACATCGGCAAGGGGTTCCCCGGCGACCACACCGTCGTGGGCATGGAGCTCGTCGCCGACATCGGCACGCGGATGGGCTTCTCACCCGACGACGTGGCCCTGCTGGTCGCCATGGTCGAGCACCATCTGCTGCTCCCGGACGTCGCCACCCGCCGGGATCTCGACGATCCGGAGGTCATCGAGTGGGTGGCGGAGACGATCGGCACCACGTTGCTGCTCGAGCTGCTGCACGGCCTCACCGAAGCCGACTCCCAGGCCACCGGGCCGGCGGCCTGGGGGCCGTGGAAGCACGAGCTGGTCGATGTGCTGGTGCGCCGGGTCGAGCACGTGCTGACCGGCGGCGAGGTCGACGACGTGACCGACACCTTCCCCGACGACGAGCAGCGGGCGCTGGTGATGGCCGGCACCCGGGTGGTGCGCGGCGCCGGCGACACGCTCACCGTCGTCGACGTCGATCGTCCCGGCCTCTTCTCCCGGGTCACCGGCACGCTGGCCCTGCACGGCCTCGACGTGCTCGACGCGAACATCGCCACCTTCGAGGGCCGGGCCCTCGAGGTGATCAGGGTGCAGTCGTCGTTCGGGCCCACCTTCGCGTGGGACAAGGTCCTGCCCGACCTCGAGCGGGCCCTCGACGGTCGGCTCGCCCTGCGGGCCCGCCTGGCCGAGCGGGCGGCGACCTACCGGCGGACGACCCCCGCCGCGGTGCAGGCCCAGCCCAAGGTGGAGTTCCACCTCGACGCCTCGAGCCGGGCGACCGTCGTGGAGGTGCACGCACCGGACTCGGTCGGGGTGCTGCACCGGATCACCTCGGCGATCGCCGAGTTCCACCTCGACATCGTGCGGGCTCGCGTGCAGACGCTGCTCGACGAGGTGGTCGACTCCTTCTACGTCGAGGCGGCCGGCGGTGGGAAGGTTCCCGAGGACGTGCTGCCGGAGCTGCGGCGAGCGATCCTCCACGCGGTCGAACCGCCCCGCTGACCGGCGCCGCGTCCCCGGAGCACCGTGGCTAGCGTCGGCCCATGGTGGACCCTCGACGAGCAGCGGTCGGCGACCCCGAACACGGGCCGACCCGCCAGGACCTGCTGCGCTGGGCCGAGTCGCTCGCCGGCATCGCCAAGACCGGGCTCGGCTTCACCGACAGCCTGTACGAGCGCGAGCGGTTCGAGGAGGTCCTGGCCATCGCCTCCGACATCCGGGTGGCCGCCGGCACCGACTTCGACGGCGAGCACTACGTGACCGAGTGGCTCAAGGGCGTCAGCGACGGCGTCCCCGGGTACCAGACGCCCAAGGTGGCGATCGGCGCCGTGGTCCACAACGACGCCGGGGAGATCCTGCTCGTCCAGCGGGCCGACTCCGGCGTCTGGCTCTACCCGACCGGATGGGCCGACATCGGCTACTCGCCCGCCGAGGTCGCGGTGAAGGAGGTCAAGGAGGAGACCGGCATCGACTGCCAGGTCGAACGCCTCCTGATGGTGCTCGACGGCCTGCGGCTCGGCTTCACCACCGTGCCGCTGTACTCCATCGTGTTCCTCTGCCGGGCCACCGGCGGTGACCTGGCCGCCCACCCGCTCGAGACCCGGGACGTCGGCTTCTTCGCCGAGGATGCCCTCCCGACGCCGCTCGCCGGCCACGACCACTGGGGCGGCCCGGTCTTCGCCGCCATCCGGGGTGAGGACGTGCCGGTGCACTTCGACGACGTCCGCCCCGAGACCTGGCGGAGCTGACTGCGCGGTGCGCGGTCTGAGGCGAGGCAGCGCGCTGCTGCTCGCAGCGGTGCTGGCCGTCGCCTGCGCCGACGGCTCGGACGGGCCGC
>CAZCJT010000139.1:0-6654 GCA_964498565.1 uncultured Acidimicrobiaceae bacterium | reverse complement strand
GGCGGCCCTGACGGGCCGCCCTCGTCGCGTCCGGCCCGCCGGGCGGTGTGGGCGGCGGCGCCGGCGTGTGGCGCACCCAGCGTCGGTGTGATGCCGTGGCGGTGAGCCAGCGACTCGTGCAGGAACACGGCTTCCTCCGTTCGGAGCGCTCGGGGGAAGCCACGCCCGACGGTACCGGCGGGTGGTGACGGGTGGCGCCGTCGGTGCGGGTCCCACTGGTTCCGGGAACGGCATCCGTGCGCGGTGCAAGGCAACGATGTCGCGAGGTGACGTGCCCGGTCCCGGCGCAGCTGCCACTCCGGCAGCATGGTTTCGGCACCCGGAGATGACGCCACCCGATGAATCGTCGCCCACACCGCCGGGCGTGGTCAGCGCCGGGCGAGCCAGGCGGCGTGGAAGCGGGCGAGCTTGTCGGGGTTCAGGACGGCCAGCACGCTGGCCACCTGCCCGTCACGGAACGACGGCACCAGCACGAGCTCCGGGCGGTCGTCCACGGTGATGTACCAGCCGTGCTGGCCGTTGATCCGCACCGGGTCGACGCGGGTTCCCGGGGCGATGCGCGATGCCAGGTTGAGCAGGAGACGGGCGACCCGGTCGGCACCGACGACGGGACGGCGGGCGGCACGGCGGTCGGGTCCGCCGTCGGAGAGGTGGAGGACGTCGTCGGTGAGCATCCGGCGGAGGGCGTCGACGTCGCCCTGCACGACGGCGGCGAGGAAGGCGTCCGCCAGCTCCTCGGCGTGGGCCGGGTCGGCGTCGACCCGGGGCCGCTCGGACTGCACCCGCTCCCGGGCTCGCTTGGCGATCTGGCGGGCGGTCGGCTCGGAGCGGTCGACCGTGGCGGCGACCTCGGCGAAGGGGAACCCGAACACGTCGTGGAGCAGGAACACCGCCCGCTCCACGGGTTCGAGCCGCTCCAGCACGGTCAGGAACTGCAGCGTCAGGGACTCGGCGCCGGCGACGGTGGCGAAGGGCTCGTCGTCACCCGCCGGGAGCGGCTCGGGAAGCCAGGGTCCGACGTAGACCTCGCGCCGGTGGCGGGCGGAGCGGAGCCGGTCGATGGCGATGCGTGTCGTCACCGTGGTCAGCCAGGCGGCCGGTCGCTCGATCACATCGTGGTCGGCGGCCTGCCAGCGCAGCCAGGCGTCCTGCACCACGTCGTCGGCGTCGTCGGGCACGCCCAGCATGCGGTAGGCGAGCGCGGCCAGCCGGCCACGCTCGGCCTGGAACACCTCCGTGAGGTGCAGGTGCCCCTCTGCCGCGGTCATCTCGCCACCGGCAGCCGCTCGACGTGGTGGATCGCCGCCACCGCAGCGGCTCGCGCACTGGCGAGCACGGCATCGGCCAGGTGGCCTTCCGGGCCCACCCAGTCGCCGGCCACGAAGACCCCCGGGCGGCCCGAGAGCCGACCGAGCACCCCCACGTCGGGCCGACCGGCCAAGCCCCCGCCCGCCGCGACCGGGATCGCCGTGCAGGTCACCATGCGCTGAAGGTACCGCCGGACCACGATCGAGCCGTGGGCGATGCCGAGGGCTGGAGCGAAGGCCTCGAGTCGCTCGGCGGACGGCTCGACGCCGGGGGCGAGGTACTCGGCCAGCGCCACCGACGAGTGCCCTGCCGGTGCCCGCCCGCCCGGGGACGAGTGCAGCGATGCGTAGATCGGCACGTCGAGCCCGAGGGCGACGGGGTGGGTCGGCTCACCGCGGATGCCGAGGTCGAGGCATGCCGCTTCGGACGGTGGGCCGACCGCGATCTCGGCCCGATCGGCGCCGACCAGCCTGGCGGCTGCGGCAGGTGATCCCGCGGCCACGATCACCGCGGCGGCGTCGGGCAGCTCCCGCACGGGTTCGCCGGAGACCACCTCCACGCCGGCACGGGCCGCCAGGGCGTCGACCAGGTGGTCCCACCCGCTCTCGAGGTACCGCACGCCGGCACCGAGGCCGGTCTGCACCATCTGGATCGCCACATCGGCGCTCATCACCTCGGGCTCGTTGCCGTAGGTGGTCAGCCGGACGAGCATGGCCAGGACGTCCCGGGCGCGGGGATCCTGCACGGTGCCGTCGATCCAGTCCGTGACCGTCCGGTGTGCGTGGGCGGCGGGCTGCAGTCGCGAAAGGGTCGCCAGGACCCGGGCCAGCTCGACCTTCCCGCGACGGCCGACGGCGGTCGTGCGCAGCAGCGACAGCGGTCCGGTGGGTGCCCGGTGCCCCTGACCGTCGCGGACCAGCACACCCTTCGTGTCGGGCGCGCTGCCCCGCGGGTGGATGCCCAGCTCGGCCAACACCTGCTCGGCGGCACCGCCCCGGTAGAGGGCGTGGGGGCCCTGGTCGAACCGGAAGCCGTCTCGGTCGTCGGTGGTCGCCCGTCCGCCGAGGCGGTTGCGGGTCTCGTGCACGACGACGGGCAGGCCGGCCCGGACGACGTAGGCGGCGGTGGTCAGCCCGGCGAGGCCGGCGCCGATGACGTGGATCTCGTTCCTCGTGGTCATGCCCTCTCGACGAGGCCGCGCCGCCGGACGTGACAGCGGGTCCGGGAATCCTCCGGGGGCCAGCGTGCGACGGCGCACACTGTCGCCATGTCAGTCACCATCCGCCGGGCGGCCCTCGACGACCTCGACGCGCTGCTCGACCTCCGGGAGGCCGTCGCCGGCGAGGGCGTGTGGATCGCCGCCCAGGTCCCGCTCGACCGTGAGGGCGACCGCGACAAGTACCGGCGGACGATCGAGGTGCAGGCGGACGGGACCAGCGCCGTGCTCCTCGTCGCCGAGGTCGACGGCGCCCTGATCGGCTCGCTCGGTGTCCAGACGCGTGTCGGCATCGCGGATCTCGGCATGAACATCGCCGACGGCCACCGCGGTCGGGGGATCGGCGCTGCGCTGCTGACCGAGGCCATCGACTGGGCCCGGTCGGCCGGTGCCCACAAGGTCGAGCTCGAGCACTGGCCGTGGAACCACCGGGCCCGGGCGCTGTACGAGCGGTTCGGCTTCGTCGAGGAGGGCTACCGGCGTCGGCAGTACCGGCGCAAGGACGGCGCGCTGTGGGACTCGGTGGTCATGGGCCTCGTGCTCGACCACGACGCGCCGGGGCACCCGGAGCGGGCGAGCGAGCCGCCCGGCTGAGCGGGGGTGACGGGCGGCTCCCCGTTCCTGTCACCGCCCGTCGGTACCGTCGATCGTCATGGCCACCGACGACCTCGCCACGCCGCCACCGGCGCCGCACGGCATCGTCGGTCGCGTCATCGGCACCGAGGACGCCACGCCCCTCGAGTACTGGGTCGGCATCGCCGACGACCAGTTCCTCCAGCTCGACGACGTCGTGGCGCTCGACCGCACGCTGCCCGACGGTCAGCAGGTCGAGCTCTACGGCATGGTCGAGCAGGTCCGGGCCCGTCACGAGGGCGCCCAGTACGACAGCGACGTCTTCCTCATCGAGGGCGGCCTGCTGCCGGCGCAGGTGTCCCGTTCCGCCAAGGTCGTCACCACCCGTGTCGAGCCCGAGGTCTTCGTCCCGCCGCTGCCCGGCACCGCGGTCCGCAAGGCCACCGGCGACGAGCGAGGTCGGGCCCTCCACTTCGACGACATGGCCCAGAAGGTCCCCGCCGGCCTGTCGCGCGACGGGGAGCCGTTCTTCCTCGACAAGGAGTTCCTCGACGGCAGCCGCGGTGCCCACGTCAACATCTCGGGCGTCTCTGGCGTGGCCACCAAGACCACCTACGCCACCTTCCTGCTGTACTCGCTGTTCCACTCCGGGGTGCTCGGCGCAGCCGCGGCTGGCACCAAGGCGCTCATCTTCAACGTCAAGGGCGAGGACCTCCTCTTCCTCGACCACCACAACGCCCGGCTCGACCAGGCCCAGCGCGAGCGCTACGGCCTCCTCGGCCTGCAGCCGGGCCCGTTCCGCAGCGTGGGCATCGTGGCGCCGCCCCGCCCCGGCGACGCCAACGCCACCCCCCAGGTCGGGTCGCGGGCCAGCGGCGTCGCCCCCTTCTTCTGGACCATCGCCGAGTTCTGCAAGCAGCGGCTGCTGCCGTTCCTGTTCGCCGACGCCGAGGACGACCGCCAGCAGTACACGATGGTCGTGCACAACGTCGCCCGCCGGCTGGAGGAGGCCACGCCCACCGATGGCGGCGGTGTGGTCGTCGACGGGCAGTCCATCACCCGCTTCCGTGACCTGGTCGAGCTGGTCGACGAGCGGCTCAACGACGACGCCACCGTGGCCGACTGGGCGGGGCGGGCCATCGGCGGTGGCACCGTCGGCGCGTTCGTCCGACGGCTCTTCGGTGCCGTCGACCACCTCGAGCACCTCATCCGGGCCGACGTGGTCCGGCGCAGCCCCCATCCGGTGGACCTCGACGCCAACCAGGTCACCGTGGTCGACATCCACAACCTCAACGACCGGGCCAAGCGCTTCGTGGTCGGCGTGGTCCTGCGCCAGGCGTTCCAGGCCAAGGAGGCGTCCGGCACGGCCGAACCCCTGCAGTTCGTGGTCCTCGACGAGCTCAACAAGTACGCCCCTCGGGAGGGGACGTCGCCCATCAAGGAGCTCTTGCTCGACGTCGCCGAACGGGGCCGGTCCCTCGGCACCATCCTCATCGGCGCCCAGCAGACGGCCAGCGAGGTCGAGCGTCGGGTCGTGGCCAACTCGGCCATCCGCGTCGTCGGCCGGCTCGACTCGGCCGAGGCCAGCCGCGGCGAGTACGGCTGGCTGCCCGTCGTGCAGCGCCAGCGGGCCACCATCATCAAGCCCGGCACCATGATCGTCAGCCAGCCCCAGCTCCCGGTACCGGTCGTGGTCGAGTTCCCCTTCCCGGCGTGGGCGACGCGGTCCTCGGAGACCGACGCCACCACCGGCCCGTCGTCCTCGGGGACCACCGACGTGCCCGACGACCCGTTCGAGGGGCTGTAGCCGTGCGCCTCCTCCACACGTCCGACTGGCACGTCGGCAAGCTCATGCGAGGTGCCAGCCGCGCCGACGAGCACCGCGCCGTGCTGGCCGAGATCTCCCGGATCGCCGGCGAGGAGTCGGTCGACCTGGTGCTCGTCGCCGGCGACCTGTTCGAGACGGCCGCCCCCGGGCCCGAGTCCGAGCAGGTCGTCTACCGCGCCCTGCTCGACCTCGCCGGCGTCGCACCCGTGGTGGTCGTGGCCGGCAACCACGACAACGCCCGCCGCCTGGAGGCCGTGGCCCCCCTCCTCACGCTGGGGCGCGTACGGGTCCTCACCCAGGTCGCCCGGCCCGACGAAGGCGGCGTCGCCCGGCTCGACGTGGGCGGGGTCCCGGTGCAGGTGGCCCTGCTCCCGTTCGTGTCCAAGCGAGGCATCGTCCGGGCCGACGCCCTCATGCGCGACGACGCCTACCAGCTGTCACAGGCCTACACCGAGCGGTTGGGCGTGCTGGTGCGGGCCCTCACCGACGGCTTCACCGCCGACAGCGTGAACGTCATGTGCGCCCACGCCTTCGCCGCCGGCGGCACCATGGGGGGAGGCGAGCGCTCGGTGCACACCATCGAGGACTACAGCCTCAGCGCCCTGTCCTTCCCGGTGTCGGCCCAGTACGTCGCGCTCGGGCACCTGCACCGGGCCCAGGACGTCCCCGGCCCCACCCGCATCCGGTACTGCGGGTCACCGCTGCAGCTGGACTTCGGCGAGACGGCCGACGTCAAGTCCGTCACCGTGGTCGACCTCGAGCCCGGTCTGCCCGCCGCCGTCCGCGAGGTGCCCCTGCAGTCGGGCCGGCGTCTCCGCACCCTGCGCGGCTCCCTCGCCGAGCTCGAGCCGCTGGCCGGCACCACCGCCGACGACTTCTTGCGCGTCGTGGTCACCGAGCGCCGCCGGGCTGGTCTCGCCGACGAGGTCCGGGCCCTGTTCCCGCACTGCGTCGACGTCCTCGTGCAGTCGCCGGACGACGCCGTTGCCGCCGCCCACGTGTCGGTCGCCGGCCGCTCGCCGGGCGAGCTGTTCCGCAGCTACGCCCAGGTCGCCGGTCTGGACGACGTCCGCCTCGTCGCCGCGTTCGACGAGCTGCTCGAGGAGATCGGCTCGTGAGGCCGGTCCGCGTCGAGCTCGAGGGGTTCTCCGCCTTCCGCCAGTTCACGGTCGTCGACTTCACCGACGCCGACCTGTTCGCCTTCGTCGGCCCGACCGGCGCCGGCAAGAGCAGCGTCATCGACGGCATGGTCTTCGCCCTCTACGGATCGGTGCCCCGGTACGGGCGCGAGGGGCTCGTCCACCCGGTCATCAGCCAGGGCCGGCCCGAGGCCCGGGTGCGCCTCGACTTCGAGGTCCACGGCGTCCTCCACACGGCCGTTCGGGTGGTCCGGCGCACCAAGACCGGCGCCAGCACCAAGGAGGCGCGGCTCGAGCGGGCCGGGGAGGTGCTGGCGGCCGACGCGCCGGCGGTCACGGCTGCGGTGTGCGACCTGCTCGGCCTCGACCTCGAGCAGTTCACGAAGACGGTGGTGCTGCCCCAGGGCGCCTTCGCCGCGCTCCTGCACGACACCACGTCCAAGCGCCAGGACCTGCTGGTCAAGCTGCTCGATCTCGGCGTGTACGAGCAGGTGGCGCAGGCGGCGCGGCGCCGGGTCCAGGCGGCCGACCACCGCATCGCCGTCCTCGACGAGCACCTCGTCGACCTGGCCCACGCGACCGAGGCCGCC
>CAZCJT010000138.1:0-6662 GCA_964498565.1 uncultured Acidimicrobiaceae bacterium | reverse complement strand
TGTCGAGGTACTTGGCGAACACCTCGACGTGGCGGGCCTCGTCCATGACCTGGGTGGCGGCGTAGTACTTGGCGTCGATCCACGGCACGGTCTCGACGATCTTGGCCGTGCAGATGAGGGCGCCCTGCTCGCCGTGCAGGAACTGCGACAGGCTCCAGTTCTGGCTCTCGATCTGGAACTGGCGCCACTCCTTGTTGGTCCAGCTCTGGAGCGACGTGCCGCTGAAGTCGGCGCCCAGCGCCTCCCAGCCCTCGACCGTCGGCGTCATCGGGCTCTCGGCGGCCAGCTTCTCCTGGTCGACCTCGATGGACCAGTCCAGGTCGGTCTCGCCGTTCCACTGCGAGTTCTTCGCCTTCTCGTACAGCTTGACCAGCGGCGGGCGGGAGCGCTCGTAGTCCCACGTGAACAGCGCGTCGGCGTTGTCCTGGACCGTGTGGATGACCTCGTCCTTCTCGGTGTTCGTGATGGCGAGGATCGCGTCGAGGTCGTTGACGTCGTCGCGGCCGATGATGTCGGCGTCGGTGCGGGCCATGTGGTGTTCCCCTGGTTCGGCGGTGTGTTCGATAATAACGGTAGTTATCGACGCCGTTCGCCGGCAAGGCGCACCGCTCGCCCGCTCAGCGGCGGGCGAGCCTGCGGCCTCCCGAACGGCGCCGCACCACGTTGCGGACGGTGCGGAAGATCTGCTGGCCGATCTTGAACTTGGCGTAGCCACGGAAGAGGCCCATGTCGTGCTCCTTGGTCGTCGGGACCGGGCACTACCCGGACGGGCGCCCGTACAGTCCGGGCGTGCACGACGACCGCGAGCTGGCCGAGACCCGGATCCGCCGCACGATCAGCGACCGGATCCGGCCGCACGTGCACCGCCGGGGCGTCGCCCTCGACGTGACGGCGTGGGACGTGCCGGGCGAGCCGGTCCCGGTGTCGGTCGCCCGCGAGCGCCTGACCGGCGGCGACTTCACCCCGTTCGAGCTCGGCGGTCGGTGGGGCAAGCCATGGGGCACCACCTGGTTCCGGCTGCAGGGCCGGGTGCCCGACGAGTGGGCAGGGGAGACGGTCGAGGCGCTGGTCGACTTCTCCACCGGGGTCGGCGCCGGCTTCCAGTCGGAGGGTCTGCTCTTCCGCACCGACGGCGGCGGACCCATCCGGGGCATCCACCCCCTGCACCAAGCCGTGCCGATCGGTCTCGTGGCCGACCCCGACGGCGTGGTCGACGTGCTGGTGGAGGCGGCGGCCAACCCGGTGGTGGCCACGTCCTACCGGCCCACCCACCTGGGCGACCCGGCCACCGCGGGCGACGACCTTCTGTACCGCCTCCACCGGGCCGAGCTGGCGGTGCGCCACGACGACGTGTGGCACCTGGACCTCGACCTCCAGGTGCTGGCTGGCCTGATGCGGGAGCTGGGCCTCGACGACCCTCGCCGTTGGGGGCTCCTGCGTGCCATCGACGCCGCCGTCGACGCCTTCGACCCCCGCCGGCCGGCGGAGACGGCCGGTGCCTCGCGCGTCGTCCTCGCGCCGATGTTCGATCGCCACGCCACCGACCACGCGCACCGGGTGTCCGCCGTCGGCCACGCCCACATCGACTCGGCCTGGCTGTGGCCGCTCCGGGAGACGGTGCGCAAGTGCACCCGCACCTTCGCGTCGGCCGTCACGTTGATGGACGAGTACCCCGAGTACCGCTTCGCCTGCTCGCAGGCCGCCCAGTACGCCTGGGTCGAGCAGCACCAGCCGGAGCTGTTCGCCCGCATCGAGGAGAAGGTCGCCGACGGCCGCTTCCTGCCCGTCGGATCCATGTGGGTCGAGGCCGACGCCAACCTGCCGTCCGGTGAGTCGCTGGCCCGTCAGCTGGTCTGGGGCCGGCGCTGGTTCCTCGACCACTTCGGCGAGGGCGTGGAGCCCGGCAACCGCATCGTGTGGATCCCCGACGTGTTCGGCTACGCCGGCAACCTGCCCCAGCTCATGGCCCAGGCCGGGTGCGAGTTCTTCCTCACCCAGAAGCTGTCGTGGAACCAGACCAACCGGTTCCCCCACCACACGTTCTGGTGGGAGGGCATCGACGGCACCCGCATCTTCACGCACTTCCCGCCCGCCGACACCTACAACGGCGAGGTCGTCCCCGCCGAGCTGGCGTACTCGGTGCGCAACCTGAAGGACAAGGGCGCGGTCTCTCGCTCGATGTACCTGTTCGGTCACGGCGACGGCGGCGGCGGTCCCACCCGGGAGATGCTGGAGCGGGCCCGGCGCATCGCCGGCCCGGACGGGCTGGGGCTCGACGGGCTGCCCCGCCTGGAGATCGAGTCGCCGGCGGAGTTCTTCGAGGCGGCCCGCGCCGAGCACCCGGACGCGCCGGTGTGGCGGGGCGAGCTGTACTTCGAGATGCACCGCGGCACGTACACGTCCCAGGCCAAGACGAAGTGGGGCAACCGCCGGGGGGAGCTGGCCCTGCGGGAGCTGGAGCTGTGGACGGCACCCGGCGCGCCCGGCGGCGCAGCCCCGTCGCTCGGCGACCTCGAGCGCCTGTGGAAGGTCCTGCTGCTGCACCAGTTCCACGACATCATCCCGGGCAGCTCCATCGCCTGGGTGCACGACGACACCGAAGCGGCCCACGCCGCGCTGCTCGCCGAGGTCGAGGACCGCATCGCCGGCGCCCTCCAGACCCGTTCTGGCCTACCGATTCCCCCACATGTGAGGGAATCGGTAGGCCAGAACGGGGTGGTGGGGGCCAACGCCTCGCCGTTCGACCGCCTCGGCGTGGCCGACGGGCCCGACGGCCCGGCCTGGGTCGATGCGCCGGCGCACGGTATGGGACCGATCACCGCCGAGCTGCCCGACGGGATCGCCCCGATCGAGCTGCGTCGGGACGGTGACCGCATCGTGGTCGGCAACGGCGTCGTCACCGCCGTGATCGGGGCCGATGGGACGCTCACCTCGCTGGTCGACCACCGGCTCGACCGGGAGCTGCTGGCCGGCCCCGCCAACGTGCTGCAGCTGTTCCCCGACCACCCCAACACCTACGACGCCTGGGACGTCGATGCCCACACCCTCCGGCTCGACCCGCTCCTGCTCACCGGGGTCGACGCCTTGGACGTGGTGGAGGACGGCCCGATGCGGGCCGCGGTGCGGGTGCATCGCACGTTCGGGTCGTCGTCGATCACCCAGACCTACGTCCTGCGCGCCGGGTCGGCCCGCATCGACGTCGAGTGCGACGTCGAGTGGCACGAGGTCGAGCAGCTGTTGAAGGTCGCCTTCCCGCTCGACCTCCGCGCCGACGACGCCCGATACGACGTGCAGTACGGCCACGTGCGCCGGCCCACCCACCGCAACACGTCCTGGGACGCCGCCCGTTTCGAGGTGTGCGGGCACTTCTGGGCCGACGTGTCCGAACCGGGTTGCGGGGTCGCGGTGCTCAACGACGGCAAGTACGGCCACGACTGCCTCGGCGACCCGACCAGCACCACCATGCGCCTCACCCTGCTCCGGGCCACGCGCTACCCCGACCCCGACGCCGACCGCGGCAGCCACCGCTTCACCTACGCCCTCCTCCCGCACGGGGACGGGCTGGCCGACGTGCTGGCGGAAGCGTGGGCCCTCAACGTGCCGGTGCGCGTGGTGCCGGGCGAGCCGCGGCCGTCGGTGGTCGGGGTGGACCATCCGGGGGTGGTGGTGACGGCGGTGAAGGCGGCCGACGACGGTTCGGGCGACCTGGTGGTCCGTCTGCACGAGGCCTTCGGCGGTCGGGCCCGCACGACGCTGCGCACGGCGGCGGCGATGGCGACGTGCACGGCGTGCGACCTGCTGGAGCGTCCGGTGGCCGATCCCGTGCCGGCACGGGACGGCGTCGACCTCGAGCTGCGTCCCTTCGAGGTGCGGACCCTGCGGCTCGCCACCGGCTGAGCCGCTCTGTCCCCTGGCGGCCGGGGCAAAGGACGGCCGATGACGAAGAACAGACGCACGACCGGTGCCTTCAGCTCAGGGGTGCAGCGCCAAGCCCTCCTCCACCGATCCGGCCCCGGGCACGACGTCGGTCGAGCTCCGTCGGGCGACTCGGTGGGCGACGAAGGCGACGGCAGCGGCGGCGCCGTTCCCGAGCAGGAACGCCCTCGTCGCCCCGTCGATGCCGTCGTCGGGCACGAGCACGAGGGCGGGCACGAGGATCGCCACCGTGAGCACACCGGTGATCGCCACGGTGGGGATGTGGCGGTGCATGACGCGCGCCTCGGTGAGGTACACCGACGTGATGGCCCACGGGATCCCGGCCAGGACGAGCGCGGGCAGGATTCGGGCCGCATCGGCGTAGTCCTCGCCGTACACCACGGTCACGAGCTCGCGGCCGAGCGTGGCCGTCACCGCGGCGATCACCATGAGCACGCCGGTGCCGACGAGCACGACCCGCACCTGGCCCCGGAGCTCGGCGCCGTCCTTGCCACCCTCGGCGAGCAGCGCCTGGCCGATGGCCATCGGCACGTAGAGCACGATGCTGGTGATGCCCCACGCCACGTAGAACGCGGCGTTGCGGTCGGGGTCGACCGACAGCAGGACGATGACGGGCAGCACGAACTGCGGCGCCTGGTACGCGAGCGTCGAGACGTAGTTGACGGCCGAGTAGCGGATGGCCGCCCGGCGTGACGTCGGCAGGGGGACGAGGCGGTGGGCGAGACCGCTGATGCGGGGCATGGCCAGCACGCCACCCACGCCCGTGATGACGAGGGGAAGCGCGGCGACGGCGAACAGGTGCACGGTGTGGTGATCGCCCGCCGGCACCAGGAACAGCAGCGGGAAGCGCAGGGCGCCGACCACCGTGATCCGAACCAGCACCAGCGCCCAGCGCCGCACCGTCATCCACCGCACGTCGACGATGAGGGTGAGGGCCGCCCCGACCGCGCCCGCGACGAAGAGGACCGGTCCGAGCACCGGGTGCCAGTCGGTGAGCGCCCGGGTGGCCTGGGTGTCGACGGCGAGCAGGTAGCCGCAGGCCACGACCGTGCACGACGCCACGGTGGCGAGCACGGCCCAGGAGAACACGGCGTGGGACTCCTCGTCGCGGCCCGGTGCGAAGCGGGCCAGGGACACCTGCAGGCCGAGCCCGGCCAGGTAGGCGATGAAGAGGATCGACGTGAACAGCGCCGTGGCTCGACCGACGTCGTCGGTGGTGTCGATGCGGGCCGAGACGAGCCAGAAGAGCGCACCGGTCAGCGCCTGCACGGCAGCGCCGACGACGAGGGCGGCCGACCCGGCCAGCAGGTGGTGATGCTTTCCGGCCCGGCCGGTCGTGCCAGGGTCGGCGACCATCGCGGGGCAGGGTACCGGCACAGGCGGTTGGGATCGGTACGCCGGATCCCCACGGCGACGGCACCCGTGCCGCCGTCGCCACCGCGACGTGGGTCCGCTCGCCCGTCGGCCCGGCTCGTAGAGTCCCCGCCCGTGACGAGCCCCGACTAGACCCGCAGCCATCCGGGCGCCCGCCGGCCCGACCGCCAATGGCGCGTCGACACCACCGGCGTGAGCCTGGCGGTGCACCAGTGGGGCGACGAGTCCGCGCCGCCGGTGCTGCTCGCCCACGGCGGCTTCGACTTCGCCGGCACCTACGACGTGTTCGCCCCGCTGCTGGCCGACGCCGGCTGGCGGGTGGTCTCCTGGGACCAGCGCGGGCACGGCGACTCCGAGCACGCCCCGCTGTACCAGTGGGAAGCCGACATCCGCGATGCGCTGGCCGTCTTCGACTCGGTGACCACCGACCCGGTGCCGGTCATCGGCCACTCGAAGGGGGGCTCGCTGATGAGCCAGCTGGCAGCGTCCCTGCCCGGGCGCATCAGCTCGCTGGTGAACATCGACGGCGTGCCGAGCCGCCGGTCGATGCCCGACGTCCAGGACCGCGACCGCACCAAGATGCTGGCCGACGACCTGGCCGGTTGGCTCGACCACCGCCGCCGGTCGGCGACCAACACCCGCAAGCCCGGCACCATCGAGGAGCTGGCCCGCCGGCGGTCGCAGATGAACCCGCGTCTCTCGCAGGAGTGGCTCGAGTACCTCGTGACCGTCGGGGCCCGTCGCGACGAGGACGGCTGGCGCTGGAAGATCGATCCCAGCCTGCGGATGGGCGGGTTCGGGCCGTGGCGGCCGGAGTGGTCGCTGCACCGACTCCCCGACATCGCCATCCCGTTCCTCGTGCTGCTCGGCAGCGAGCCCGAGCCGATGGGCTGGGGCACCAAGGTCGACGACGTGTGGCCGTTCCTGCCCCGCCAGGCCCGAGCCGTGGAGATCCCCGACGTCGGCCACTTCGTGCACATCGAGGCGCCGGCGGCGACGGCCGAGATCGTCCTGGAGCACCTGGCCTCGGCGAAGGCGGCGGCGTGAAGCGCACCGACCTCCAGCACAACCACCTGCAGCTGGCGCTGTGGGAGCTCCGTCCCGGCACCGGCCGTCCGCTGCTGCTGCTGCACGGTCTCGGCGAGCGCACGACGCCCGCAGCGCTCGACGCCGTCGCCGACTGGCCCGGTCCGGTCCACGGCCTCGACCTCACCGGGCACGGCGGTTCCGACGTGCCCAAGGGCGGCGGCTACTACTGCGAGATCCTCATGGCCGATGCCGATGCGGCACTGGCCCAGCTGGCGCCCGACGACGACGGGCCGGGCGTGACCGTGCTCGGCCGCGGCCTCGGC
>CAZCJT010000137.1:0-6680 GCA_964498565.1 uncultured Acidimicrobiaceae bacterium | reverse complement strand
GCATCGTGATCGCCGGGACCCGGGGCGGCGGTGGCGCCCCGGGTTTCGAGCCCGACCACGTCGTCTACAAGGAGCTGCGCATCGAGGGGGCGCTCGGCGTCGACGTCACCGCCTACCGGGCCGCGCTCGACCTGCTCGCCTCGGGCCGGTATCCCTTCGCCGAGCTGGAGCGGGCCACCGTCGACCTCGACGGCGTCGAGGACCTGCTGCGGACGATGGCCGGTGAGGCGGGCACCCCGCCCATCCACGGCGTGGTGGTACCCGGAGGGTGATGTCGGCCGTCAGGCGACGCGGTCGACGATCACCGGCGGCTCAGACGCCGGGCGCGCCCCGGGTGGGGTCGCCCTCGGCGCGGAAGGCGTCGCGCAGCTTGCGGCGATAGAGCTTCCCGGTCGCCTCGCGGGGGAGCTCGGCGACGAACTCGACCCGCCGGGGCACCTTGTACGTGGCGATCCGGTCGGCCAGGTACCCACGGACGTCATCGGCCGTCAGGGCGACGCCCTCGTCGCGCTGGACGACCGCCATCACCACCTCGCCCCTGGCGTCGTCGGGCACGCCGATCACCGCGGCATCGCCGACCCCGGGCATCGTCACCAGCTCGGCCTCGACCTCGGCGGGATAGACGTTGACGCCGCCGCTGACGATCAGGTCGGCCCGGCGGTCGTTGATGAACAACCACCCCGCGTCGTCCAGGTACCCGATGTCACCGGAGGTGATGAACCCGGACCAGTCGATCTCCTCCCGGCGCGCGTCGTTGCGCTGGTAGGTGAAGTCGCCGTACGCGGGGACGCGGGTGTAGATGTCGCCGACCTCACCCGGCGGAAGCGGCGCCCGGTCCGGACCGAGGATCACGACCTCGCTGCCGGCGATCGGGTGCCCCACCGTCCCGGGTGTGCGGAGCCACTCCTCGCTGGTGCACGCCACCGCCGGCCCGCTCTCGGTGGAGCCGTAGAACTCGGTGATGATCGGCCCCCACCACTCGATCATCGCCTTCTTCACCTCGGGCGGGCACGGGCCCGCCGAGTGCACGACGTGCTCCAAGCTCGACACGTCGTAGCGCCGGCGGGTCTCCTCCGGAAGCTGCAGCAGGCGGACGAACATGGTCGGCACGATGAACAGCCGATCGATGCGGTGCCGCTCGATGAGGCGCAGGAGGTCCTCGGCGGAGAACTTGGGCTGGAGCACCACCTCGGCCCGCTGCAGCAGGGCACCGGTGGCGTAGGCGTTGCCGAACGAGTGGTACATGGGGGCCGGGATGAGCGTCCGCATGCCGGGCACGATCCCCAGCACCTGCTCGTTGATCTCGGCCAGCGCCACGGCCTGCTCGGCCGTGAACGGCGACCTTCGCACCCCCTTGGGCTTCCCGGTCGTGCCCGAGGTGTAGATCATGCTGACGGCCGCGCCGCGGCGCTCCCCCGACCAGGGCTCGAACCCGGCGATCCACTCGCTCCAGTCGGTGGCGCCGGCGGGCACGCCGCACTCCTGGGGCGAGACCCCGAACGCCTCGGCCAGCTCCGGCGGGGTGGCCACGACGAGCATCGGGACCCCGGGCGGGAGCGCCCGCTCGGCCTCGGGCACCAGGTCGGCGTGCACGATGAGCGCCTTGGCCCCCGAATCAGCCAGGACGTGCTGGATCTCCGCCGTCCGCCAGTGCCAGTTCACCGGCACGGCGTAGGCCCCGAGCGACCGGGCGGCGAGCGTCGCGGTGAAGAACGCAACGTCGTTGCGCAACAGGATGGCCACGCTGTCGCCGGTCCCCACGCCCAGCGAGTCCACGGCCGAGGCGGCTCGGCGGCTGCCGTCGAGGACCTCGGCGCGGCTCCAGCGGCGGTCGCCGAGGACCACCCCACCACCGGGCTCGGCCGCAGCCGTCGCGGTCACGGGACGATCCGGTAGGTGAGGATGGCGTGCGCCACGGGCTTACCGGCGTCGTCCTCGCCGACGATGTCGACGAAGGTCAGCTCCTTGCCCCGTCGGGTCGTGGTGGCCCGACAGATCAGGTCGGAGCGCTTGCAGGCGCCGACGTACTGGATCGACAGCCCGACGGTCGAGGCCCGGGCTCCCTTGGTGAAGTCGTGGTTCGACCAGGCGGCCAGGGCGCCCGTGGTGTCGAGCGCTCCAGCGACGACGCCACCGTGGTAGTAGACGCCGTCGTTGGTCAGGTCCTCCCGGAACGGCACGCGCATGGCCACGTCGTCGGGTTCGAACCTCTCGACCTGCAGCCCGAGCAGGGCGATGAACGGCGTCCGGGGCATGTGCTCGGCGACCATGGCCCGGCGACGCTGCTGCTCCTCCTCGCTGAGGGTCTCGGCGGGTTCGCTCATGCCGGGTACTCCGCGACGGCGGTGCCGGACAGGGCCCGCTTTCCGGCGTCGGTGTGGCAGGCGACCTCGACGGTCACCCGCTCGTGCCCGGCGCCCTCCTCGACGGAGACGACCTGGCCGGTGAAGGTGAGCTCGTCACCGGGCCAGACCCGCTCCTCGAAGCGGATCGAGAACCGGCGCACGTGGGCGAGGCCGAGCCAGTCGGCGACGAGGTGAGCGAGCATGCCACCTTGCATCATCCCCATGGAGAACACCCCGGGGAGGCCGACCTGCTGGGTCAGCGGCTCGTCGTGGTGGATGGGGGTGAAGTCCCCCGACGCACCGGCGTAGCGGACGATGTGGGTGCGGGTGATCGGCCCGACCACGAGCGGTTCGGCCTCGTCGCCGACGCTGCGGTCGCCGGCGCGCACCGGTGCGGGGGCGCCCATCAGGCCTCCACCGTCTTCGCCGTCTCGATCAGACGCCAGCGCTCGGTCACCACGGTCTGCCCGGAGGCATCCTCGTAGCGGTTCTCGAGGGTGTAGATCCGCAGCGTCCCGCCCCGGCGGCCCTGCTTCTCCTCGATGCCGGCCAGCTCCTGGTGGACGGTGAGCTCCTCGCCGGCCAGGAGGGGCCGGGCGTACTCCCACTCGGACTCGCCGTGCAGCGTCCGGGTCAGGTCCAGGTTCTGCTCGGCCAGCGGGTTCGGCCCGCTGCGCCAGTGGGCCGAGGCGGCGACGAAGGTGAGCGGAGCCGGGATGCCGGCGAAGCCCTGCTCCTCGGCCGCGGCACGATCGCGGTGGGCGGGGTTGTCGTCGCGCACGGCCTTGGCGAACTCGGCGACCTTGCCCTCCTCGACGACGAAGCGGAAGCTCATCGGGGGGCCTCGCCGTCGGGGGCGTCAGGGGTGGGGGTGGGCATGGGCTGCTCCTCGGGATCGTCGGTTCACAGGGTTCGCGGTGCCGGTCAGGACCGGGGCACGTCGGTCCAGGGGAGGTCGCGGTCGGTGCGCGGTTCCGGGGGCAGGCCCAGCACCCGCTCGCCCAGGATGTTGCGCATGACCTCCGACGTGCCCCCCTCGACGGTGGTGGCGCGGGAGCGCAGGAAGGACCGCTGCGGGGAGTCGGAGCCGAACCGCTCCGGGCGGGTCATCTCGTAGCTGGTGTAGCCCGTGCCCGAAGCGCCGAGCAGGTCCACGTGCAGGTTCCGCAACCGCTGCTCCTGCTCGGCGGTCGCCAGCTTGCCGATCGAACCCTCCGGGCCCGGGGTGCCGCGGCGCCGCGTGGCCGCCGCCCTTGCGTTGGTCATCCGCAGCACCTCGCTGCCGATCCAGGCCCGCATCATGCGATCGCGCACCGCGCCGTCGCGCCCCGGGACGGCCCGGTAGGCGTCGAGCACGGCGTCGATCGGCCGCCACCGGGCCTCGCCCGCCCCGCCGCCGAGCGTGGTCCGCTCGTTCATCAGCGTGGTGAGCGCCACCGACCAGCCCCGGCCCACGTCACCGACCCGATCGGCGTCGCTCACCCGCACCTCGTCCAGCCACACCTCGTTGAACTCGGCGTCACCGGTCATCTGCCGCAACGGCTCCACCCGCACGCCCGGGGCGCGCAGGTCGAGCAGGAAGTAGGTCAGCCCCCGGTGCTTGGGGACGTGCACGTCGGTGCGGGCCAGCAGCATCCCGCGGCGGGCGATGTGGGCGAAGGAGGACCACACCTTCTGCCCGGTGATCACCCACTCGTCGCCGTCCCGTTCGGCCCGGGTGGCGAGGGCGGCGAGGTCGGAACCGGCACCGGGCTCGCTGAACAGCTGGCACCACAGCTCCTCGCCGGTGAAGCAGGCCCGCAGGTACCGCCGCCGCTGGTCGTCGGTGCCGTCGGCGGCGATGGTGGGCCCGGCCATGCCCACGCCGATGAAGTTGCGCATGGGGCTGGGCGCCCCCGCATCACGGAACCGCCGCTCCACGAAGGTCTGCCCGCGTCGGGACGCCCCGAGGCCGCCGTGACCGGGCGGGAAGTCCAGCCAGGCCAGCCCGGCGTCGAAGCGGGCGCCGAGGAACACCTCCGGAGGGGTCTGCTCGGGGTCGTGGGCGGCGAGGACCTCGTCCACCATGCCGGCGAGCGCGCTCTCGTCGATCTGTTCTGGCTCGACGGTCATCGGTTCGCGGGCACCGCGTCCCGGGCCGGCTCGAGCAGGAAGTCGTCCAGGTCGGCAGCGCGGGTGCGCTCCCAGTAGTCCACGACCCGCCACGGCCAGTTGGTGACCACCCGACCGGCCGGGTTGCGGTAGTAGGTCTCCATGCCCGGGTGGCTCCACACCATCCGGCCGTGCTGCTCGTCGACCTGGCGGTTGAACTCGTCGTGGACGTCCTGTCGGCACTCCAGCGAGCCCACCCCGGCCTCGATCGCCCGCACGAGCAGGTCCGTGATGTACCGGGCCTGGCACTCGGCGATGAAGATGTAGCTGCCGCCGCCGGGGTTGGTGTTGGGGCCGTACATGAACGCCAGGTTCGGGAAGCCGGGCGTGGTGACGCCCAGGTAGGCGTGCGGGTCGTCGTCGCCCCAGTCATCCCGGAGGGAGCGCCCGTCCCGGCCGCGGATGTCGATGGGGTGGAGCAGCCGCTGGGCTTGGAACCCCGTGCACAGCACCACGACGTCGGCCTCGTGCTCGGCACCGGAGGCGGTGCGCAGACCGGTCGGGGTGACCTCGGTGACGGCCTCGGCGACCAGCTCCACGTTCGGGCGGCGCAGCGCCGCGTACCAGCCGTTGTCGAGCAGGATCCGCTTCCCGTACGGCGGGTAGTCGGGCACGGCCTTGTCGATGAGGTCCTCCCGGTCGCCCAGCTCGGCACGGATGTGGGCGGTGAAGAAGGCCCGGTACCCGTCGTTGGTCGCGTTCAGGGACCGCTCCGGGTGCGGCCAGTCGGGGTCGACCTGCAACGACGGCCACACCCGGTCGTTGAACAGCCACGCCAGCCGGAACCGGTACCAGCGGTGGTAGTAGGGGACGTGGCGGACCAGCCAGTGGACCTCGGGGCGCACGGGTGCGAAGTAGTTCTCCGCCGGCGCCGCCCACTGCGGGGAGCGCTGGAAGATGGTGACGTGCCCGGCGCGCGCGGCGATGGCGGGGACGATCTGCATCGAGCTGGCGCCGCTGCCCACGACGGCGACCCGCTGGCCGGACACGTCCAGGTCGTCGGGCCACCGGGCCGAGTGGAACAGCGGTCCCTCGAAGCGGTCCATCCCCGGCAGGTCGGGGAGCTTCGGGCGGCTGAGGAGCCCGACGGCGGTGACCAGGTAGCGCACCGCCACCTGCTCCGTGGATCCGTCGGCGTGGCCGAGCTCGACGTGCCAGCGCTGGGTGTCCTCGTCCCACACCGCACCGCGCACCTCGGTGCGGAACCGGATCCGGTCGCGCAGGCCGAACCGGTCGGAGACGTCGCGCAGGTAGGTCAGGACCTCGTCGCGCTTGCCGTAGTAGGTGGACCAGTTCCGGGGGAAGAACGACAGCGAGTACAGGTAGCTCGGCGTGTCGACGCCGGCGCCGGGGTAGCCGTTCTCCAGCCACGTGCCGCCGACGTCGTCGTTCTTCTCGACGATCGTGTAGCGGACGCCGGCCTGGTCGAGGCGAACGGCGAGGGCGAGCCCGGAGACGCCCGCCCCCACGATCAGCACCTCGGCGTCGTCGGGGGCCCGGGGGTCGAGCGTCGGCGTGGGGTCGGGCTCGAAGCCCATCTCGACCTGCATGAGCCGGGCGTACTCGGCCGGGACGTCCTCGGCGACGCACACCGACAGGAGGTATTGGAGGTGGTCAGGCGACGGCTGCGGCGCCGCCGGCGGCATGCCCCGGGACCACTCGCGCACGGCGTGCTCGGCCGCCTCGCGGATCTCGGCCTGCAGGGTCTCGCTCAGGCCCCCGGTGTCGTGGTCGCTCAGGCCCCGGGCCCGGGTCGGCGCGTAGGGCTCGGCCAGCCACCGGTCGTCGCCGGTCAGGTGGTGCAGCACCATCGTCAGCACCGGGATGTTGGCCACAGCGAGGGCGGCTCGCAGCTCGTCGTCGTCCAGAGGCTCGGGGTGGGCCGGGTCGGCGACCACGGGTCCGTCGAGCGTCATGCGCCTTCCCGGTCGCGGTTCGGCGGCGGGGAGACGAGGGAGGTGCAGATGCCCACCGCCAACCGCTCGCCGCCGGCCCACACGGCCAGGCTCATCATCGCCACGCCGGCGACGGTGCCGTCGAGGGTGCCGACGCCGGTCACCTCGCCGGCGGTGATGGGGCGGGGCAGGAACCGCAGCGACAGGTCGGGGTTGGGGTGCGGGCGCCAGGTGCCGTCGAAGGTGGCCTCCACCGGCGGCCCGGTGGCCAGGTCGGCGGCCATGCACG
>CAZCJT010000136.1:0-6682 GCA_964498565.1 uncultured Acidimicrobiaceae bacterium | reverse complement strand
GTGGTCGAGGCCAAGGCCCGTGCCGCCGTGGGCAGCGACCTGGTCCGACGGGCCGTGCGGTCCCCCCGGCTGCACCGTGAGCTCCACGTCGCGGTGCCTGCCGACGTGCTGCTCGGCGGCGCCTCCCACGGCCCCGCCGAAGGTGAGCTCGTCGAGGGGTTCATCGACCTGTGCTTCGAGGACGGTGACGGCCTCGTGGTCGTCGACTACAAGACCGACGACGTCCCGTCGCAGGCGGCCCTCGACGCGGCCCTGGACCGCTACGCCCCGCAGGGCGCCGTGTACGCGCTGCTCCTCGAGGCCGCCACCGGCCGTCCCGTGACCGAGGTGCACGTCTTGTTCCTGCGGGGCACCCATGCGGTGGATGCCGTGGTGCCCGACCTCGCCGGTGTCCAGGACCGGGTGCGCGCCCAGATCGCGGGGGCGGCGGCGTGACGGCCGGCCGACCGGAGCAGCTCAGCGCCGTGACACTCGGCGTGACCGACATGGACGCGTCGTGCGCGTTCTACGGCGCCCTCGGCTTCGAGGCCATCCACGGCGGTCCCGGCACGCCCTTCACCAGCTACGCCGTCGGTGGCGGTTTCCTCAACCTGCAGCTGGTCGAGCGCACCGCCACCGGCTGGGGACGACCCATCTTCCACGTCGACGACGTCGATGCCGTGCACGAGCGGGCACTGGCCGCCGGTCTGCGCCCGACCATGTCGCCCGCCGACGCCCCGTGGGGGGAGCGGTACTTCCACATCGACGACCCCGACGGCCACGAGATCAGCTTCGCCCGCCCGCTGGGCTGAGGGGTCCGGTCAGGACCGGACGCGCTCGGCCCGGGTGGGCCGGGGCACCGCCGCCCCGGGGAGGGGCTTGGTCGGGGCTGGCGCCGGCAGGGGGCCGGCGAAGGGCGTGGGCTCGATGTCGCGGTGGGCGAAGGCCATGACGTCGTGCCAGATCAGGGCCGGGATGCTGCCACCGGTGACCCGTGCGTACCCCGCGGTGTCCACCATCGAGATGTTGCCCTCCGGGTGCCCGACCCACACGGCCGCGGACAGCGCGGGCGTGTACCCGACGAGCCAGGCGTTGCCGTAGTCGTTCGACGTGCCGGTCTTGGCCGCCGCCGGTCGACCGAAGCCGGCCCGCGTGGCGGTGCCCCGCTGCACGTTCTGCTCGAGGATGTTGGTGACCCAGCGGGCGGTGAACGCCGACAGCACCCGGGGTCGATCCTGCACATCGGGTCGGAGGTCGGCCACCAGGTCGCCGGCGGAGTCGAGGATCCGGGTGACGGGGCCGGCCTGGATGCGGCGCCCGTCGGCCGCGAACCCGCCGTAGGCGATGGCCATGTCGAGCGGCGACACCTCGTAGGCGCCGATGCCGATGCTCGGACCCACCGCGCCAGGCAGGCCGCCGACCCCGAGGGAGGCAGCCACGTCGCGGACGGCACCGGCGCCGACGGTCTCGGTGAGCGCCACGTAGGAGGTGTTGATCGAACGGATCGTCGCCTCGATGAGGTTGAGCCCGCCGTAGCCCCGCTGCGTGAAGTTGTGCACGGGTTCGGGGTCGAGCACGGTGGTGGGCAGGTACGTCGCCGGCGCACCGATCCGCTGCTGGGGCACGTAGCCCTGCTCGAGCGCCGCAGCCAGGACGAACGGCTTGAACGACGAGCCGGGCTGGCGGCCGGTGCCGGCACCACCGCTGCCGAGCGCCAGGTTCACCTGGGCCTCCTCGAACGACCGGCCGCCCACGATGGCGGTCACCAGGCCGCTGCGGTGGTCGACCACGGCCAGCGCAGCGTCGGGGCCGGCGTCGGCCGGGACGTGCTGCTGGACGGCCAGCTGGGCGACGAACTGGAGCTCGGGGTCGAGCGCGGTCTCGATGCGCAGACCACCCTGGTACAGCTCCGTGGGGCTCATGCCCACCGTGTCGAGCAGGAACCGGCGGACGTAGTCCATGTAGTACGGGAACTTCTCGAACCGGGGCCGAGGGGCCAGCACCTGGGGGACCTCGGCGAGGGCGGCATCCACCTCGGCGTCCGTGGCGGCGCCGGTCGCCCGGACCCGTTCCAGCACGGTCCGGCGGGCCTCCTCGGCCGCCTCGAAGTCGGTCCGCGGGTTGCGATCCGACGGTGCGGGGAGGATGCCGACGAGCAGGGCGGTCTCGCTGAGCGTGAGCTCGGCGGCCGGCTTGGCGAAGTACTCCTCGGCCGCGGCCTCGAACCCGTGGGCCCCGTTCCCGAGGAAGACCGTGTTGGTGTAGGCGGTGAGGATCTCGTCCTTGGAGAACCGGTCCTCGATGTCGATGGCGACCTGCAGCTCCTGGAGCTTGCGGTCGAAGCTCTGGTCGTCGCCGGTGAAGAGGTTCTTGGCCAGCTGCTGGGTGAGGGTGGAGCCGCCCTCGGACACCTCGCCGGTGCTGGCGTTGCGGGCCACGGCGCGGGCGATGCCGGTGGGATCGAACCCGTGGTGGTCGCGGAAGTCCTCGTCCTCGGCGGCGGTGAGGACCCGCTCGACGATCGTGGGAACCTCGCCGACGGCGAAGGGTTCGTAGCGCTCGTCGTCGGCGAAGCGGCCGATCACCTCGCCGCGGGAGTCGACGACGACCGAGGGTCGGGACAGCTCGATGTCGATGGCCGACTCGAGGTCGGTCATGGCGGCGACGTCGACGCCCGGGTCGGGCAGCTCGGGCACCGACTCCCGGACGACGTGGGCGACGCCGAGGGCCGATGCCGACACCACCAGCACGGCGACGATGCCGACCGCCCCGACGGTGGTGAGGAGGGTGGCGATCTGGCCGATGCGGCCGAGCAGGTGGCGGAGGCTGGTCACGCTGCTCCTAGGAGCGGATCGTGACGAAGCCGCGGTGGCGCAGCGAGAAGACGCGGTGGCGGCGCTGGAGCGGGCCGGTCTCGACGGCCAGACCGCCGAAGACGGCGCACGAGGCGTTGTACACGGCGGCCATCAGGACGGTCATGACCCAGCCCAGCACGGTGAGGAAGGCGGTGGCGGCGGCGGCGATGCCGAAGAGGACGCTGCCGTCGATCGCGAAGCTGTCGAGGCCGAAGGTGGTGACGACGACGTCCTCGATCTCGGTGACGAAGCCGAACGCCCGGGCCAGGTTCCACACGAGGACGGCGCTACCGAGGAGGACGGCGAAGGCCAGCGCCCAGAAGATGGCCGAGAGGGTGGCCACCGAGCCGAGCCGCACCCGCCGGATGCGCATGCCGCGCCACGGGATGCGGCCACTCGGGTCGATCTGCACCGGGCCGTGGAGGGTGCGCTCGTCGACCGGTCCGGTCATCCGCTCCGGGTGGGCCGCAGGGTGGTGCGGGGCGTCGGCCGGGTCGCGCTCGGCCTCGGGTGCTTCGGTCGTCGTCCCCGAATCCTGGAGGAGTGACATGGTGGGTGCTTTCCGCTGGCTGGCGTGTTCCGACGGGCCCGTACCCGAGGCCCTCGGGTGGCAGACACCGCCCCTCCCTCCGTCAACCGATCGTCATCTGCACGGATTGATCATCGACAACGATTGTCGATCACCAACCATGGGCCTATGGTGGGGGACTGATGCGCTCCCCGTCCGACCTCGCCGACGCCTTCCGGTCCTCCGGCCGCAAGCTGACGCCCCAGCGCGAGCGCATCTTCCGGGTCCTCCACGAGAACCCCACGCACCCCACGGCTGAGGCGGTGCACGCGGAGGTCGTCGCCGACATGCCGTCGGTGAGCCTGCGCACCGTCTACGCCACCCTGCACGACCTGGCGGACATGGGCGAGCTGGTCCAGCTCGACCTCGGCACCGGCTCGTCCCGGTTCGACCCCAACGTGTCAGACCACCACCACCTGGTCTGCGACGTCTGCGGCCGCGTGCAGGACATCGACCTGTCCGTGCCGCCGTTCGAGCTCGATGCCGCTGCGGCCGACGGCTTCCGGGTCGACGCCACCCAGATCGTCCTGCGGGGCCGCTGCACCAGCTGCGGCGACGCCGCCGGCGGATGAACCCCAACCACCCCAAGCAAGCAAACGAGGAGCAAACCCATGCCTGAGCTCAAGGGCTCCAAGACCGAAGAGAACCTGAAGGAGGCCTTCGCCGGCGAGAGCCAGGCGAACCGGCGCTACCTGTACTTCGCGCAGAAGGCCGACGTCGAGGGCTACCCCGACGTCGCCGCGCTGTTCCGCTCCGTCGCCGAGGGCGAGACGGGCCACGCGTTCGGTCACTTCGACTTCCTCGCCGAGGTCGGCGACCCGGTGACCGGCGTGGCCGTCGGCACCACCGCCGACAACCTCAAGTCCTCCATCGCCGGTGAGACCTACGAGTACACCGAGATGTACCCGGGCTTCTCCAAGACCGCCCGCGAGGAGGGCTTCGAGGAGGTCGCCGAGTGGCTGGAGACGCTGGCCCGCGCCGAGAAGAGCCACGCCGGCCGCTTCCAGCAGGGCCTCGAGTCGCTCGACGCCTGAGCGACCGTCGGACCCGGTCCGACACCTCGTGACGCCCAGGGGGCCGGGTCTCGCACCCGGCCCCTCGGCCGTCCCGGGCACAACCGCCGCCACCACATCCCCCGACGAGGAGCACACGATGAGCCGGAAGCTGACCCTGCCCGACATCGCCGACCTGCGTGAGTACGAGCGCGAGCGGCCCGAGTTCCGCACCCGGGTCATCGACCTGAAGAAGCGCCGCCGCGTCGGCCTCGGCCCCTTCGTGACCGTCCTGTTCGAGAACCGGGACACCATCCGCTTCCAGATCCAGGAGATGGCACGGGTCGAGAAGCTGCTCACCGACGAGGCCATCGAGACCGAGCTGCGGGTCTACAACCCCTTGATCCCCGAGCCGGGCGAGCTGGCCCTCACCCTGTTCATCGAGCTCACCTCCGAGCTGGCCCTGCGCGACTGGCTGCCCCGCCTCGTCGGCATCGAGCGGTCCCTCGAGCTCCGGCTCGGGTCCGACGACCCCATCGTGGTCCCGTGCATCCCCGACGAGGACCACCAGGAGCAGCTCACGCGCGACGAGATCACCGCGTCGGTGCACTACATCCACTTCCGCCTCGACCCCGCCCAGATCGAGGCGTTCGCCGCCGGTCCGGTCGAGCTGGCGCTGACCCACCCCGCCTACGAGCACGCCACGGTCCTGGGCCCCGACACGGTGGCCGAGCTCCTCGCCGATCTCCGGGACTGACCGCCGGTCCTGCGTCCGCGGCCCGGTCCGTCCGGATCGTCCGCCCCGTTCCGCACGCATCGTGAGTTCGAAACCACTTGCCGTGGTTCCGGTTCTTCTCTACTATCCGAAGGATGGTGGCTACGAAGAGTGACACAGAGCGTCAGCGGCTGGTGCGGGAGCTCGTCGACGGGCGGGCCGCCGACAGCCTGGGCGGACGCCTCCTGCGCACCCGCGAAGTGGCGATCCTCTTCGAGGTCTCGGAACGGGCGGTCACCGACTGGGCCACCAAGGGTCGCATCCCGAGCATCCGCACCCCAGGTGGCCACCGGCGCTACCCGGCCGACGCCGTCGCCGGCCTGCTCGCGGACGAGGACCGCACCGCCTGAGCGCTGCGTCCTTGTGCCCCCGCTGCGGCGAGTGCCAACCTCGCCTCCGCCGGCACCGCCGGTTCCCGGAACCCCTTCCCGGCGGAGCGAGCATGGACGACAGCTGGAACGCACGGGCCGCATGTCGCGGCCTGGACCCGAGGGTCTTCTTCCCCACGGACGACGACGACGACGCCGGCCCGGCGAAGGCGATCTGCGACCGCTGCCCCGTGCGTGAGCCCTGCCTCGAGTACGCGCTGGGCGAGCGCGAGCGCGAGGGCGTCTGGGGTGGTTGCACCGAAGGCGAGCGGCGGCGCATCATCCGGCGGCGGCGCCGGACGGCCTCCTAGGTGGCTGCGTCGTCCCCCATCCAGGAGGTGGGCGGCTGGCCCGCCATCCTCGGCCGCCTCGTCGACCGACAGGACCTCCGGGGCCACGAAGCCGCCGCCGGGCTGGCGTCGATCCTGGCCGGCGAGGCCACCGCGGCCCAGGTGTCGGCGTTCATCGTCGCGCTGCGGGTGAAGGGCGAGACGGTGGAGGAGGTCGCCGGCATGGTCGGCGCCATGCTCGACGCCGCCGCCCCGCTCGAGCTGCCCGCCGGCACCATCGACATCGTCGGGACCGGCGGATCCCCTCGCCGTCGGGTCAAGGCGCTCAACGTCTCGACCATGGCCTGCCTCGTGTCGGCGGCCGCCGGCGCCACCGTGTGCAAGCACGGCAACCTGAAGGCGTCGTCGACCTCGGGCTCCTTCGATCTCCTGGCCGCCCTCGGCGTCGGCTACGACCTCGACGGGTCCGCCCTCGCTGCCGTCGTCCGCGAGGTGGGGGTCGGCTTCTGCTTCGCGCGTGCGTTCCATCCGGCCATGCGCCACGCCGGGCCGGTGCGCGCCGAGCTCGGCGTCCCCACCGTCTTCAACCTTCTCGGTCCGCTGTCGCACCCCGGCCGGGTCACCCGCCAGGTGATCGGCGTCGGCGACCCGCGTTCGATCGACCTCGTCGCCGGCGCCCTGGCCGCCCGAGGGAGCGAGCACGCGCTGGTCGTGCACGGTGACGGGGCCATCGACGAGCTGGCCCTCACCGGCCCCACCGACGTGCGCGAGGTGCGCCACGGCGAGGTGGTCGGCTCGTACTCGTTCGTCCCGGACGACGCCGGGCTGCCCACCGCGTCGATCGACGACCTGCCC
>CAZCJT010000135.1:0-6740 GCA_964498565.1 uncultured Acidimicrobiaceae bacterium | reverse complement strand
CGGTGGAGGTCCCGAGCCCCGACGAGCCCACCACGGACGACGCCGGCTGACGGGCACCGGTCGACCCGCCCGCTCAGGTGGGCGGGTCGACCACGCCGATGCCCAGCTCGCGCCGGGCCCGCCACTCGGCGCGCACCTCGAAGGAGATGTGCCGGTAGGCGCCGTCGTGGCCGTGCCGACGCCACCGCCAGCGCAGGTACTCCCCCACGTAGCGCAGCAGGAACCGGACCCGTCCGAGCTCGTGGAACTGCAGGACGTGCTCGTACTCGTGGCGCCGCAGTCGTGGCGACATGGTCACCCCCCGCCGGACGAACACCGTTCGCCCGATGGTCGTCGCGCTCGCGCCGGGGGCGGCGACGCCGTGGACGACCCGGATCTCCTCGATCGACGGTGGTGGCCGACGTCGTCGCACGGCGGGACGGCCTGGCCGGCCTAGAACAGGGCGGCGCCCAGCTTCTTGCGGTACTCCGCCGTGCGCGGATCGGAGGTGCCCATCAGCTCGAGCATGTCGAGGTACTGCTGCTTGGCGTCCTCGTCGGCCTTCACCTTCGGCAGCAGGCCGGCGAGCACGGACTCGACGTCGGCGGGTACGTCGGGGTTGGCCATGCGGGCTTGGGCGGCGAGGTGACGGGTCACGTCGGTCTCGGGGATGCGGGCCAGCAGGTCGAGCGCCTCGGCCTTGCCCTCGTTGGTCCCACCGTCGATGAGCAGGGCCGCGAGGCCGGTGACGGCCGCCTCGTTCCCGGGCTCCATCTCGAGCGCCTGGCGCAGCGAAGCCTCGTCGCCTACAGCGATCAGCTTCGACAGCTCGGACTCCTCCTCGGTGGGCGCCAGCTGGTCGACCCAGGCCTGCACCTGGTGCTCGGGCAGGGCGCCGACGAAGCCGTCGACGACCTTGCCGTCGCGCATCGCGTACACCGCAGGGATCGACTGCACCTGGAAGGCCTGGGCGATGGCCCGGTTGGCGTCCACGTCCACCTTGGCCAGCACGACCTGGCCGTTCGTGGCGTCGATGACCTTCTCCAGGATGGGGCCGAGCGTCTTGCACGGCCCGCACCACTCGGCCCAGAGGTCGACGACGACCGGCACCTGGGTGGAGCGGTCGATCACCTCGGCCTGGAACGTCTGGTCGGTCACGTCGACGTATGGCATGGCGGCCAACCTACCGGCGCCTCCGCAGCGCACCGCCCTGCGGCGCCCTGCCCGGCGCACAGGCTGAACGGCACGCCAGGTCGCTCACTAGGTTGACGAACCCGACACCCCGAGGGAGGCGCCAGTGGCGGACGTGCAGGGAATCGACACCGAGGCGGTCACGGCCTGGTACCAGGCGCACGTGCCGGGATCGACGCCGCCGCTCGAATTCGACCTCATCGCCGGCGGGCACTCGAACCTCACCTACCGCGTGACCGATGCGAGCGGCCGCCGCACGGTGCTGCGCCGGCCGCCCCTCGGGCAGGTCCTGGCCAGCGCCCACGACATGGGCCGGGAGCACCGGATCATCGCCGCCCTCCACGACACCGACATCCCGGTCGCCCCGCCGCTCGGGTACGTCCCGGACGACACCGTCAACGGCGCCCCCTTCTACGTGATGGACTTCGTCGACGGCCACATCCTGCGCACCCAGGCCGAGGTCATGGGCCTCCCGGTGGACGCCCGGGCGAGCTGCGGCGACTCGCTGGTCGACGTGCTCGCCCGCATCCACGCCGTCGACGTCGACGCGGTCGGCCTCGGCGACCTCGGCCGCAAGGACGGCTACATCGAGCGCCAGCTCAAGCGCTGGTACGGCCAGTGGGAGAAGTCCAAGACCCGCGAGCTCCCCGAGATCGACCACGTCCACCGGGTCCTCAGCGCCGACGTCCCCGAGCAGGGACCGGCGGCCATCGTCCACGGTGACTACCGGCTCGACAACTGCATGGTCGACGACACCGGCGAGGTCATCGCCGTGCTCGACTGGGAGCTGTGCACGCTGGGCGACCCCCTCGCCGACGTCGGGCTGCTGATGGTGTACTGGTCCGAGCCGGGTGACCGCTCCCCCACGCTGGGCGCACCCACCGCCGCCGATGGCATGCGCTCGCGCCAGGACCTGCTCGACCGCTACGCCGCCGCCTCGGGCCGGGACCTGTCCCGCATCGACTACTACGTCGCCTTCGGGTACTGGAAGCTGGCCTGCATCGTCGAGGGCGTCTACGCCCGCTACATCGGCGGTTCCATGGGCACGCGCGACAGCTCCGACTTCGACGGCTTCAAGCACCAGGTCGAATCGCTCGCCGCGCAGGCGAGGGCCGCAGTGGACCGGTTGGGCTGATGGCGCTCTTCGAGCTGCACGCCCGCCCCGAGCTCGACTCGCCCGTCCTGCTCGTCGCCCTCGACGGGTGGATCGATGCGGGCGGCGCCGCGGCGCGGGCCGTGGAGTCCATCGTCGGCCAGCACGAGATCACCCCGGTCGCCACCTTCGACGCCGACGCCCTGCTCGACTTCCGGGCCCGGCGTCCCCTCCTGCACCTCGTCGACGGCGTGAACACCGGGCTCACGTGGTCCACCACCGAGCTGCACGCCACCCGGTCACCGAACGGCACCGACGTGCTGCTCCTCACGGGTGTGGAGCCCGACCATGCGTGGAACGCGTTCGCCGACGCCGTCCTCGAGCTGTGCACCGACCTCGGCTGCGGCATGCAGGTCGGCTTCGGTGCATTCCCCGCGGCGGCCCCGCACACCCGTCCCGTCCAGCTCTCGGCCACGGCCTCCTCCGACGAGCTCGCCGCCCAAGTCGGGCTCGTGCGCGGCACGGTCGACGTCCCGGCCGGCATCGAGGCCGTGCTCGAACAGCGCTTCGCTGCCGCCGGCCTTCCCGCGGTCGGCGTCTGGGCCCAGGTGCCGCACTACGCGGCCGGGATGCCGTACCCCGCCGCGGCCGCCCGCCTCATCGAGGGCCTGAACCTGGTCTCGGGCACCGACTTCAGCACCGACGACCTCACCGAGCCCATCGCCGCCATGCGCACCCGCATCGACGAGCTGGTGGAGCCGAACCCCCAGCATGCGGCCATGATCCGCCAGCTCGAGCAGGCCTACGACGAGTCGCTCGAGGCGCTCAGCGGCGACGACTCCCCGCTCGGCGGCGGCGACCTCCCATCGGGTGACGAGCTGGCCGAGGAGCTCCAGCGGTTCCTCCGCGAGCAGGGCGGGTAGCCGGGGCCGGTCTGGACTCGGCCGGTCGGTCGAGGAACGTATGATCCGCCGATGAAGATCGACGGGGGCATCGGGCTGGACCTGGACACGGCCGGGCAGCAGGCCAAGGAGGCCGAGGACTTCGGCTACGACGGCATCTGGGTGCCGGAGACCTCCCGCGACCCGTTCCTCCCGCTGGTCCTGGCCGCCAAGGAGACCGACCGCCTCGAGATCGGCACGTCCATCGCCGTGGCCTTCGCCCGCTCCCCGATGACGCTGGCCAACACGGCCTACGACCTCACGCAGTACTCGAAGGGCCGCTTCATCCTCGGCCTCGGCAGCCAGATCAAGCCCCACATCACCAAGCGGTTCTCGATGGAGTGGTCGAAGCCGGCCGCCCGCATGCGCGAGATGGTCCTGGCCATGCACGCCATCTGGGACAGCTGGATGACGGGTGCCAAGCTCGACTTCCACGGCGACTTCTACACCCACACGCTGATGACGCCGTTCTTCAACCCGGGCCCCCACGAGTACGGCCACCCCCGCGTGTTCCTCGCCGGGGTCGGCCCCCTGATGACGGAGGTGGCCGGCGAGGTGTGCGACGGGTTCTTCTGCCACGGCTTCACCACCGAGAAGTACCTGCGAGAGGTCACCCTCCCCGCGCTCGAGGAGGGCCGGAGGAAGGCCGGCAAGACGCTCGAGGGCTTCGAGATCTGCGGCCCGAGCTTCGTCGTCACCGGAAACACCGAGGAGCAGCTCGAGGCCGCCAAGGTCGGCACCCGTCGCCAGATCGCGTTCTACGGGTCCACCCCGGCCTACCGGCCCGTGCTCGAGTGCCACGGCTGGGGCGACCTCCAGACCGACCTCAACCGCATGTCCAAGGAGGGCAAGTGGGAGGAGATGGGCACCCTCATCGACGACGAGATCCTGACCACGTTCGCCGTCGTGGGTGAGCCCGAGACCATCGCCCCCGAGCTGCACCGCCGCTACGGCGACGTCATCTCCCGCCTCAGCTTCTACGCCCCGTACGCCGGCAACCGCGACCGCTGGCAGCGGGTCCTCCAGGACATCCGAGGCGCCTGAGGTCCCGCTCGCGCCTACGCGTTCAGGAGCAGCAGCAGGCCCGACACGGTGTAGCCGACCATCACGGCCAGCAGCGGGTACTGGCTGGCGACCGCCGTGCGGTGCGGGTACCGCTCGACGGCGCGGTCGTGGGCCAGCACCACGCCGATGACGTGACCGATCACGATGGCCGCCACCTGCACGTAGGCGATCTGGTCGGCGGTGACCACGGTGAAGTCGACGGTGTTGCCCGCAGTGCCGAACAGGTCCCGCCCGGACCCGAAGGGGTCCGACAGCAGCGCCAGGAAGCTCTGCCCCTCGAACACCAGCAGCGAGAAGTAGTGGGCGATGGAGTAGCCCAGCACGATGGGGATGAGCGAGGGCGCGTAGCGGCGGGCCTGGACAGTGAGGTCGGCGTCGTCCCGGGCCAGCAGCCCGAGCGCCCGCATGGCGACGAGGAAGGCCACCGCCACCGTGGCGATGGTGAGCACGAGCCCCACGGTGCGAACGGCCACGAGATCCCACTCCCGGCGGCTGCCGACGATGCCTTCCCACCACTGGGTCCGGGTCACCCCGTCGAAGGTGGTGCCGCCCAGCACGACGAGGACGACACCGAGGGTGCCGGAGCGCACGTCGACGGCGGCGAGCCCGCTGCCCGGTACGCGGAGGCGGAGGCGACCGGTCCCGTCCCGGAACAGCGGCGACAGCGCCCCGAGCAGGGAGAAGAGCACGGCGAAGCCGTCGCCCGTGCGCACCCAGCCGGCACCGAACACGCTGGCCGCCACCGACACCGCGACCACGTAGGCGCTGAGGAACAGGGCGACGGCGGTGAGCGACGCCGGTTCGAAGTACACGAGCTCCAGCCAGTGGAAGGCCAGCAGTCCGAGCGCGGCCGGCCAGTGCGACCCCCACCATCCGGTGGCCGTCGACCGCTCGGGGTCGCGCCCGCGGATCCGGTCGAGCCCGGCGGCGATCGTCCACAGCGGGTTGATCCGCCGCCAGACGTCACCCAGCACCGCGCTCGCCACCTGCATGCCGATCCAGAGGGCGATGTACAGGGCGGTGGGCGCCACGTTGGCCGACACGGCGTCCTCGCCGAACCACGCCGCGAGCATCGTGACGGCGAACAGCACGAGGGCCAGGACCTGGGCGACGACGCCGAGCACGGATGCGACCGTGCCGAGTGCGGCCGGCGCCGGCACGCCGGTGGCGGCCGACGCCAGGCGGGGTCGAGGCCAGAGCAGCCGTAGGGCGGCGAACGAGATCAGCAGCGCGAACGCCGCCGCATAGGCGAAGAGCCACGGCTCGACCGGGAGGTCGGCCCGGCTGCCCACCCCGTGGGCGAGGATCACGAGATCTCGAGCTCCAGGAGGGGCAGTCGGGCGTCCTCGAGCTCGACCTCGAAGACGCCGGGGATGTCGGCCGTGAAGGTGAGCTCGGCGGTGCCGTCGGCGGCCACGTCGGCGAGCACGTCGTAGCCGTGGAGGTGGACGTGGTCGGCGACGTCGCTGGTCACTCGGATCGTGACGGCGTCGCCGAGCGGCACGGAGGTGCGGCCGCCGCCCTGCACCTGGCCGCCGGCGACGGTGACCTCGATGACCGTGCCCTGGGGCGCAGATGCGGTGGTCGACGACGACGTCTGGTCGGCGCCCTCGCTGGTGGCCGGCGCCGAGGTGGAGCCGGTGTCCTCGATCGGGGTCTGGTCGGCGGTCTCGGTGCTGGCCTCGTCGTCACCACATCCGGCGAGGGCGAGGGCGGCGGCCAGCACGACCGCGACGGGGGTGGCACGGCGGGGGGTCATGCGATCCGACGCTAGTTCGCGCCCCGGCAACCGCCGGGGGCCTACGCGTTGGCGAGCTCGAGGTGGCCGTCGAGGTAGCGGGTGCGGCACTGGGCCCGCTGCAGCTTGCCGCTGCTGGTCTTGGGCAGCGTGCCCGGGGCGACGAGGACGACGTCCTTGGCCGGGATGCCGGCGACCGCCTTCACCCGGTCCTGCACGTCGGCCCGCAGCGACGCCAGGTCGGCATCCTCGGCCGGGCGGGCCTCGGCCACGACGACCATGCCCTCCTTGCCCTTGGCGGTGTCGACGCCGAAGGCGATGACGTTGCCGGGCCGCACGCCGTCGATGTCGTTGCAGGCCCGCTCGATGTCCTCGGGGAACACGTTGCGACCGCCCACGATGATCACGTCCTTGATGCGCCCGCACAGCACGAGCTCGCCGTCGACCAGGTAGCCGAGGTCGCCGGTGCGGAGCCACCCGTCGTGGAACAGCTCGTCGTTCAGCTCCGGACGGCCGTAGTAGCCGGAGCACACCGAGGTGCCGCGGATCTCCAGCTCGCCGACCTCACGCTCGCGCAGCTCGCGGCCGTCGTCGGGTCCGACGATGCGGATCTCGAGGCCGGGCACGGCCGTGCCGAGGCGGGCGAAGCTGCGGGCGCCGTCCGAGCCGGCGTCGGCCGGTGCGGCGTAGCGCTCGGTCTCCAGGACCCGGCGATCGACGGTGTCGACCACCA
>CAZCJT010000134.1:0-6796 GCA_964498565.1 uncultured Acidimicrobiaceae bacterium | reverse complement strand
CGAGCAGCTCGGGGTCGGGGTCGGCCTCGCCGCCGAGGGCGACCAGCGGCACGTTCGCCGACCGGCAGCGGTCGCGCAGCTCGGCGAAGCCGTCCTCCCAGGCGTCGGCGCCGCCGAGGAGGCGGACGATGACCACCGTCGCGCCGGCGACGTCGGGAGCGGAGTCGGCGCGGTCCGGGTGGAACCAGCGCACCTCGCCCAGCTCGCGAGGCAGGTCGTCGACGACCGACCGGAGCGCCAGCAGCTCGGTGTCGGCGTTCGAACCGAACAGGATCATCCGTCCAGCTCCGCCAAGACCGTCTGGTACCGGGCCTGTCGTTCGTCGTCGCTCCAGAGGGAGCAGTCCTCGCACTGGAAGCCCGAGTCGGTCTTGTACCAGAGGCAGCAGGCGCTGCGCTCCCACGCCCACAGCGGACCGACGTGCGCGATCCGACCGGACGCCTGCAGCTCGGGACGTCCGGCGGCGAGGAAGGCCTCGAAGCGGTCGCGGATCTCGAGCCGGCGGTCCTCGAGCGGGCCCATGAACGCCCCGAACGACGAGGCGCAGCCGGCGCCGATGTTGCTCCAGAGCAGGGCTTCACCCACCCGGCACGACTCGTGCGCGGTGGCGACCAGCCGGGCCAGGTGACCGTCGATCAGGTTGGCGTGCAGCGCACCCACCCCCTCGCCGGCGATCCGCGCCTCGGCGAGGTGCACGGCGTTCGGGCGGTGTCGGCCCAGCGCGATGGAGGCCACGCTTGGGTCGAGGTCCAGCACCACGTCGTCGAGGAGCCACGCGCCGACGGCGAGGGATGCGACCCGGAAGGCGTAGCCCTGCACGAACAGCGAGGTGGCGACGTCGTCGCGGTCGGTGCCGCGGCCCTCGGCGGTGGTCGCCACGAGTGCGGCGAGCGCCTCGGGGTCGGTCACGAGCGGCTCGCAGTCGAGCCACTCGCCCTCGTGGTCGGTGCCGACCCCCACCCGGAGGTAGTCGACGGTGGCGCGGACCCGATCGATGGCCTGGAGGGCAGCGCTCACGTCCGCACCGCGATCCGGTCGGCGGTGGCGTTCGCCTCGGTCCGACCGTTGCGCTCGAGCAGCCAGCCCACACCGACGCCGAGCCCGGCCCACAGCAGGGCCAACCCGCCCAGCGACCGGATCCGGAAGTCCCACACCAGACCGGCGGGCACGCGCGGATCGATCTCGTCCGGGGTGCCGGGGAGCACGACGAGGAGGAAGCCGAAGGAGACGACGGTGAGGGCAGTCACGGCCAGCACGCGAGTGGAGTCGTCGAAGCGGCCCCGCAGCGACCCGGACACATTGGTGAGCGCCCAGGCCAGGACCAGCGACAGAGCGACGAGCACCAACCACTGCACGGTGCGCTGGCCCACGGTGTCGGGGTCGCCGACCGCCGGCGGGTTGGCCGGGTACTTCAGGGCGGGGACCAGCGCGACGCAGCCGAACGCCACGGCGGCGAGCCACACGGATCGGATGAGGTCGGATCCACCCGGGAGCCGGTGCCGCACGGCGGTCAGGACCGTGCCGAACACCGTTGCGAGCACCACGGCGTAGATGAGCCCGGCGGCCAGACCGCCGCCGACCTGCTCGGACCGGCTGAACGGTGCGTCGTCCTCGTCGTGGCTGTGCCCCGCTTCGTCGGACTCCTCGTGGTCGGCGGCGAGCTGCTCCTCGAGCTCGATGGCCTCGTCGATGACCGGCTCGACGACGAAGAACGTGTATCCGGCCAGCAGCAGCCCGACCGCGAAGCCGGCCGCGAGGGCGCGCGTGATCACGGCGCGATAGGTCAATGACATGGGGTGACGCCCTGGGCGTCAGTGGCAGGGCACGCCGAACGCGTGGCGTCCGTCGTGGAAGAGCTCGTGCAGCGTCACCCAGCTGTCGGCCAGCAGGGCGCCGTTCTCCTGCAGCATCAGGTAGACGACGGTGAGGCCCACGATCGCGGCCATCCAGGCCACGGCGGGCACTCGGATCGGGGCGACGGGTGCACGGGTTTGGGTCACTGCGACCATTCGATTGTCTCCATCCTCGTGGTGGTCTTCCTTGTCTCCGTGCGGTCTCCTGGCTCCCAGATCGACGCTTCCCCCTGCCTTCCAGCCGGAACGGCCGTGGCATCTGAGAGGGTCACTCCCTGGTCACAGTTGCGGGACAGCCCCGGATTCGCACCGGTGTTCCCGAACGGACGGGGCGACCGTAACAGAGAGCCCGGCGGCCTGCTCAGGTGGCGGTGTCGACTGCTCGGCTTGACTGGGTTCGAGGCGACCATCACCGGCGGGTTGGAACCCAAGCTCACGAGTCTGCCACTCGTCCCGTACCACTCCGAGAGGTGACCTCAGTAAGCGTTACGAACGTGCCGCACGGGGCGCGAGGGCGTCGACGTGCCCTCAAACGTCTCACCGGCCGAAGCGATAACCAGGGGTCCCGGCTCAGCGCTGGTATAGGGATGCTCCGCTCTCGATGAAGTTCACGGCCTGTTCGTGCATGCCAGCTTCGAGCGCCTCGGCCTCGTCGAGGCCACGTTGCGCTGCGTAGGCCCGCACGTCCTGGGTGATGCGCATCGAGCAGAACTTGGGGCCACACATGGAGCAGAAGTGCGCAGTCTTGGCCGGCTCCGCCGGCAGGGTGGCGTCGTGGTAGGCGCGGGCGGTGTCGGGGTCGAGTGACAGGTTGAACTGATCCTCCCAGCGGAACTCGAACCGCGCCTTGGACAACGCGTCGTCCCACTCCCGTGCGTGGGGGTGCCCCTTGGCGACGTCGGCGGCGTGGGCCGCGATCTTGTAGGCGATCACTCCCTGTTTCACGTCGTCGCGGTCGGGCAGGCCGAGGTGTTCCTTCGGTGTGACGTAGCAGAGCATCGCGGTGCCGTACCAGCCGATGGTGGCGGCGCCGATGGCGGAGGTGATGTGGTCGTAACCCGGAGCGACGTCGGTGGTGAGCGGTCCGAGTGTGTAGAAGGGTGCGTCGTCGCACCACTCGCGCTCGAGGTCGACGTTCTCGCGGATCTTGTCGAGCGGCACGTGGCCGGGCCCCTCGATCATCACCTGCACGTCGTGGTGCCACGCCACGCGGGTGAGCTCGCCGAGGGTGCGGAGCTCGGCCAGCTGCGCTTCGTCATTGGCGTCGGCGAGGGAGCCGGGGCGGAGCCCGTCGCCGAGGCTGAACGCCACGTCGTAGGCGGCGAAGATCTCGCACAGTTCGTCGAAGTGCTCGTACAGAAAGCTTTCGCGGTGGTGGGCGAGGCACCAGGCCGCCATGATCGAGCCGCCGCGGCTGACGATACCGGTGAGGCGCTCGGCGGTCATGGGCACGTAGCGCAGCAGCACGCCGGCGTGGACGGTCATGTAGTCGACGCCCTGCTCGGCTTGTTCGATGATGGTGTCGCGGTACAGCTCCCAGGTGAGCTCTTCGGGGGAGCCGTCGACCTTCTCGAGTGCCTGGTAGATGGGGACGGTGCCGATTGGCACGGGGCTGTTGCGGATGATCCACTCCCGTGTGGTGTGGATGTCGGGGCCGGTGGAGAGGTCCATCACCGTGTCGGCACCCCAACGGGTGGCCCACGTCAGTTTGTCGACCTCCTCGGTCACCGACGACGTGACCGCCGAGTTGCCGATGTTGGCGTTGACCTTGGTGAGAAACGTCCGACCGATGATCATCGGCTCGGTCTCGGGGTGGTTCACGTTGGCGGGGATGATGGCGCGGCCGCGGGCCACCTCGGCGCGCACCAGCTCAGGCTCCACGCCCTCGCGGATGGCGACGAAGTCCATCTCGGGCGTGATCTCGCCGCGGCGGGCATAGGCCAGCTGGGTGACGGGCTCGCCGCGCGCTCGCCGAACCGGATGCCGGCGACCGGTGAAGGCGTCGCTGCGCCGACCATGGGCCGCGGCCCGACGACCGTCGTCCCTCGGCTGCACCGCCCGAGCCTCGACCACCGCGGTGTCGCGGCGCTCCTCGATCCAGGGACCGCGCACAGTCGGCAGGCCCTGCGTGGGATCGCCACCCGGGCCGCTGGTGTCGTAGAGGAGCACGGGAGCGTTGGGGGTGCCGTCGGGGCTGTGGTCGAGCGCGACCTCCGTGAAGGGCACGCGCATGTCGGGGCGGGCACCAGTGCGGTGGATCTTGCGGCGTGCGCTGGTCATGGCTGCTCCTGGGGTATGTGGGGGTGGGTTCGGGACCATCCGAGGTGGTCGATGGGGCCGTGGCCGCGGCCGAGCTGCCAGTGGGTGGCGCCAGCCAGACCGAGACGGACGAACGCCCGGGCGCTGTCGACGGCGCTGACCGGGTCGTGGCCGCGAGCGAGGCCGACGGCGACGGCGGATGCGAACGAGCAGCCGGTGCCGTGGTCGTTGATGGTGTCGATGCGGTCGGAGCGATGGACCACGACGTCGCCGCTGGTGGCGAGGACGTCGACGGTCTCTCGCTCCCAGCCAGTCGGGTCGCCACCTGTGATCACGACGATCGCCGGCCCGAGGGCGGCCAGCGACCGCGCCGCGTCGGCGACGTCCGCGACGGTTCGGAGCTCGCGGCCGACGAGTACTGCGGCCTCCGACCGGTTGGGGGTGACGACGCGGGCGTGCGGGACCAGTGCGTCCCGGTAGGCCACCTCCGCACCCTGGTCGAGCAACCGGGCGCCGGTGGAGGACACCATCACGGGATCGACGACGAGGTTGGGCAGCAGGCCGGCAGCGGCCAGGTCGGCCACCGTCGTCACGATCTCGGCCGATGCGAGCATGCCGGTCTTCACGGCAGCGACGTGGAGGTCGTCGATGACGCTGCGCACCTGCTGCTCCACGAACGGAGCCGGGACAGCGTGCACGCCCTGCACGCCGACGGTGTTCTGGGCGGTGAGGGCGGTGACCGCGGTGGCGCCATGGACCCCATGGGCGGCGAAGGTGCGCAGGTCCGCCTGCACGCCAGAGCCGCCGGAGGAGTCGGAGCCGGCGATGCTGAGCACGGTGAGCGGGGTCGTCACGGCGGGTCCACCTCCGCTGCCGCCAGCAGTTCGGCCACGAGTGGACCGGGCCGGCGTGCCCGCATGATGGCCCCCATGACCGCGACGCCGTGAGCGCCGGCCGAACGGCACGCGACGACCGCCTCGGGTCTGTCGATGCCGCCGAGGGCGTAGACCGGCACCGTCGTCGCAGCGAGGATCGACGCCAGCCCTCCGACACCGAGGGCGGGGCCGTACCCGGGCTTCGAGGCGCTGGCGTACACGGGCGACACCGTCACGTAGTCGACCCCGTCGCCCTGGGCGGCGTGCAGATCGTCGGTGTCGTGGCACGACCGGCCGGTGATGAGGCTTGACGTCGAGGCAGGCGCCGGGGAGCCGCCACCCGAGGGCTGGTGCACGCCGTCCGCCCCCCGCAGATGTGTGCCGGCGGTGAGCAGCACGCCGCAGGCCTCGTGCACGACAGGCGCGAGCTGAGCCACCAGGGAGCGGCGTTCGTCTTCGGGCAGATCCTGCTCTCGCAGCACCACGACGCGCGCTCCAGCATCGATCGCGGCGGCCACCACGTCGCACAGCGGTGCGGTCGCCTGGTGCCGGTCGGTGAGGACCAACACGCGCGGCAACCGCCGAACCTCGATCGAAGCTGCACCGGTCATCCCAGCTGCACCCGACCCTCCATCGGCGACGAAGCCTGGGCATGGAGCCGCTCGGGGATGCGACCGGCGTGGCGCGCCGCCCAGCCCGCCTCCACGGCCAGGCGCATGGCCGTGGCCATGCGCTCCGGGTCCTGCGCCCGAGTGACTGCGGACGCCAGCAAGACGGCGTCGCAACCGAGCTCCATGGCCAGGGCCGCATCGGAGGCGGTGCCGATGCCAGCATCGAGGATCACCGGCACATCGACGGCCTCCCGGATGAGCCGGATGTTGTGGGGGTTCCGGATGCCACCACCCGAGCCGATCGGCGAGCCCAGCGGCATCACAGCGGCGCATCCGACCTCGGCCAGGCGGCGGGCCACGACCGGATCGTCGGTGGTGTACGGCAACACCACGAAGCCCTGGTCGACCAGACTCGCTGCGGCATCGAGCAGCTCGGAGACGTCGGGCAGCAGGGTGCGCTCGTCGCCGATCACCTCGAGCTTGACCCAGTCGGTCGCGAAGGCGTCGCGGGCGAGCTGCGCGGTGAGCACCGCCTCGGCGGCCGTGTGGCAGCCGGCGGTGTTGGGCAGCGCCGTGATGCCCAGGCGGTCGAGGACGTCGAGCACCGACCCGGTCGCTGCGGGATCCAGTCGCCGCAACGCCACGGTCGTGAGCTCGGTGCCCGAGGCCCGCAGCGCACGCTCGAGCACCTCCAAGCTCGGCGCGCCGCCGGTGCCGGTGATCAGGCGGGAACCGAGCTGTCGGTCGGCGATGGTCAACGCCACGGTGACGTTCATCCTCCTTGGGCTGCGACGAGGATCTCGATGCGGTCGCCGTCCCGCACGACGGTGCCGATCCACTCCGAACGCGGGACGACCTCTTCGTTGCGAGCGACGGCGACGCCCCCCACGCGCTCGACGCGCTCGGTCACCAGCGCCCGCAGGTGCGTGCCGTGCTCGAGCCGTACGGCCTTCCCGTTGAGGCGGATCTCGATCATCGGGCCTCCGTGAAGCGGTCGAGACGGAACGGTGCCATCAGGTCCGGCCAGGACCCGTCGCAGACGGCGGCGGCGACAGCGTCGCCGGTGACCGGTGCCAGTAGCACGCCGTTGCGGTGGTGGCCGGTCGCCACGTGGACGCCGTCGACGGTGTCGAGCACCGGGGCACCGTCGGGCGTGGCCGGGCGCAGCCCGACCGCGCACTCGAGCAGCGGCGCCTCG
>CAZCJT010000133.1:0-6798 GCA_964498565.1 uncultured Acidimicrobiaceae bacterium | reverse complement strand
CAGGTCGAACTCCACCCCCAGCTCGCGGACCGCTGCCTTCTTCGGGTCGACGTCGGTGAAGCCGGCCTCGGCCAGCAGCCGGGCTGCGACGTCGGTGGCCTTGCGGCCGGCTCGCAGCACCCCGGCCGCCGGTGCGTCGTCGGGCAGACGGGACGTGCCCGGCTCGACCGCGACGTCGATGCCGTCGCTGCGATCGGCGGCCACCCGGGCCAGGGCGGCCTCGACGTAGGCCCGATCGGTGTCGAAGCCGACGAAGTGGCGCCCCGACCGGGCGGCCGCGACGGCGGTGGAGCCCGCGCCCATGAACGGGTCGAGGACGAGGTCGCCGGCGTAGGTGTAGAGGTCGATGAGCCGGCGAGGCAGCTCCACGGGGAACGGGGCCGGGTGGTTGACCCGCTTCGCGCTCTCGGGGGCCAGCTCCCAGACGTCGAGCGTGGCCTCGAGGAAGTCGTCGACCGTCATCGTGCCGGTGCTGGGCATGCCGGCCGACGCTCGGTGCTTGGCATCGACGGCGCGGTCGAACCGGCCCTTCGAGGCGACGATGACCCGCTCGGTGACGTCGCGCAGCACGGGGTTGGCCGGGCGCTGGAAGCTGCCCCAGGCGCAGGAGCCGCCGGCGCCCTTGCCCTTCTGCCAGATGATCTCCCCTCGCAGCAGCAGGCCGAGCTCCTCGAAGATGGCGATGACGTCGGACGACAGCGAGCGGTACGGCTTGCGGCCCAGGTTGGCCACGTTGACGGCGATGCGGCCGCCCGGCTCGAGCTTGCGGACGCATTCGGCGAACACGTCGCGCAGCATGCCGAGGTACTCGAGGTAGTCAGCGGGGATGCCGTGGGTGCCGAGGGCCTCCTCGTAGGCCTTGCCGGCGAAGTACGGGGGCGACGTCACGACCAGGGCGACGGAGGAGTCGGCGATGTCGCCGAAGGTGTCCATGTCTCGGGAGTCGCCCACCCAGATGGCGTCGGTGGCCTTCGGCGGGTTGACGTGGTCGTCCTCGCTCAGCGCCGGCGGCGTGAACCGGGCGTAGAACGGCGCGGCGTCGTGCCCCTCACGCTTGCCGACCCCGAAGTTGGACGTGGAGGTCCCCCGGCGGCGGGGTGCGTCCGGGGCGTCGGCCATGGAGTGACTCTACGCGGCACCCCTGACAGCGAAGCCGACCCCGCAGCGCTCCGCGGGCGCGGATCGACCGCACGCGGTCGATCGGCGCGTCAGGAACCGGTGGGGGCGAGGCCGATCCGCTGGACCAGGTCGATGGCGGCCACGGAGCGGTTCATCGTGTAGAGGTGCAGGTCCGGTGCGCCGGCGTCGAGCAGCTGGTGGCCGATCTCGGCACCGACCTCGGTGCCCAGCACCCGCACGGCCCTGGCGTCGCCGTCGGCGGCGAGGCAGCGGTCCCAGAGGTCGTCGGGGATGGCGGTGTCGTTGACCTCCGACATGCGCCGCATGGAGTGGATGTTGATGAAGAGCATGACCCCGGGGATGACCGGCTTCTCGCAGCCCAGGTCGGCGAGCTCGTCGACGAGGCGCACGTACGGCTCGACCGACCAGAAGAACTGGGTGATGGCGAAGTCGGCGAGCGAGAGCTTCTCGGCGACGTAGCGCCGGTCGGTCTCGAGCGAGGGTGACCGGGGGTGCTTCTCCGGGTGGGCGGCGACGCCGATGGAGAAGTTGCCGGGGTGCTCGCGCACCATCTCGACCAGCTGCATGGCGTGCTCGAAGTCCCCGCCCGGGTGGGAGCCGTCGGCGGGCGGATCGCCCCCGAGCGCGAGGATGTTCTGGACGCCGTTGGCCGCGTAGTGGTCGAGCAGGTCGCGGATGTCGGCCTTGGAGTGGCCCACGCAGGTGAGGTGGGCCATGGTGGGGAAGTCGTGCTCCCGGTTGAAGCGGACCACGACGTCGCGGGTCCGGTCCCGCGTCGAGCCGAGGGCGCCGTAGGTGACCGACGCGAACGACGGCCGCACGACGGCGAGCTCGTCGAGCACCGTCGCCAGGCGGGCTTCGTCGTCGTCGTCCTTCGGAGGGGAGAACTCGAGGGAGACGGTGGGGTGCCCCGTCCCGAGCAGGTCGACGATGCGGGTCACGACCGGCTCCTGGCGTGGGCGGCCTCGGCGGCGGCCACGGTGTTGCGCAGCAACATGGCGACGGTGGTCGGGCCGACGCCACCGAGCCGAGGCGTGACCCACGACGCGACCTCGTTCACGTCCTCGTCGACGTCGGGCAGCAGCTTGCGGCCCTCCCACGAGATGCCGCCGCTGACGACGACGGCCCCGGGCTTCACCATGTCGGCGGTGACGATGGAGGGCGAGCCGACGGCGGCGATGACCACGTCGGCGCGGCGGGTGTGGGCGGCGATGTCGTCGACGGCGGAGTGCACGACGGTCACTGCGGCGTTCGCCCCCGCCCCCTTCAGGGTCAGGAGCAGCGACAGCGGCCGGCCGAGGGTTGGGCCTCGCCCGACGATGACGACGTCGGAGCCGCGCAGGTCGATGCCGTAGTGCACGAACATGGCCCGGATGCCGGCCGGCGTGCAGGGCACGGGGCCGTGCTGCTGGAGCACGAGGCGGCCCAGGTTCTGGGGGTGCAGCCCGTCGGCGTCCTTGGCCGGGTCCATGCGGTTGACGGCCGCGTCGAAGTCGAAGCCCTCCGCCACCGGGTACTGGATCAGGTAGCCGTCGACGGCCGGATCGGCGTTGAACCGGTCGACGGCGTCGAGCAGCGCCTGGGGGTCCTCGTCGGCGCCGATCTCGATGTTGTGGCTCTGCACCCCCACGGTGGCGCAGGTCTCGTGCTTCTTGCGCACGTAGCCGGCGGACGCCTCGTCGTCACCGACCAGGATGGTGCCGAGACCGACCGTCTTGCCCTGCGACCCGAGTGCTGCGACCCGCTCGCGGACCTCGTCCAGGACGGCCTCGGCCACGGGGGCGCCGGCGAGCAGCTGTGCGGTCACGTCGGCATCCTACGGAGCCGGCTCGCCGTCCTCCGAAGGGAGAAAGCCGGAGCCACGGTCAGAACGGCCACCCCGCCTGCGGCGTGGGCAGCCGCAGCGACCGGTCCAGCTGCGCCAGCAGATCGGCGGGGCCGGCGAGGTCGTCGGAGACCGCCAGACCGCTGGCCGGCCGCACGCCGAACCAGAGGCGGGTGAACGCACCGACCGAGGCATCGAGCACCGGGAGACCGCCACCGATGCCGACCTCGAGCGACGACGTCGGCCCGAGGTGCACGGTGTGCTCGCCGCCGATCCCCGGCCAGCCGCCCAGGTGCTCCAACGGATCCCGGAGCCGCAGGCCGAACTCGACGGGCTCGGGGACGGAGACGGCGGCGATGCACGCCTGCAGGTCGAGGATGCGGTCCTGCTGCTCGGCGATGGCCTGGTGCAGCGAGTCGGACCCACCGGCCAGGCGGGCGATGCGTCGCTGGCGCACCGGGTGGCGGATCAGGTCCTGGAGCTGGACTTCGGTGGGCTCCGCCGCGATCTCCACCTGGTTCACCTGGTCGCCGAGGGCGCGCAGCCAGCCCAGGATGTCGAGCAGCTGGGGCAGCTCCTCGTACGCCAGCTGCTCGATGACGTAGGGGCCGTGGTCGTCCTTCATCGAGCCGAGCAGGGCGTGCGTGAGCCGGCCATCGTCGCTGCGCCAGCCGAGGGCGAAGGGCTTGTCCATCCACGCCCACTCCGCCACGAACCAGTCGACCGGGTCGAGGACGACCGAGCCGTGCCCCCGGTGCCGGCGGACCATCAGCGCATGGAGCTCGGCCATCTCGTCGGCGCCGAGGCGCACCGGCACGCGATCGGGAGCGGGGACGTCGAGCGATGCGGGGTCGAAGCGGAGCCGGTGCTCGTAGGACCCGGTGCCGAAGCCGAAGCGGTCGTAGAAGCCCTGCTCGAAGAAGCCGAGCGCCGCCACTGCGGCGCCCTCCTCCGCCGCTGCGGTCAGCGTCTCCACGATCAGGTCGGTGGCCAGGTGCTGGCGGCGGCCGATGTGGCTGGTGGTGACGCCGCTGATCGCGCACAGCGGGAGGTCGACGTCGAGGTACCGGACCGTGCCGGGGGTGCGCAGCACGAGGCACTCGGCCTCGCCACGGACGTCGGCCACGATCCCGCCACCGCGTGCGGCGACCCGCCGGAGCGCTTCGGCCTGGGCATCGCTGTCGTCGATCCAGCCGACCTCCCGCCACATGCGCGTCACGGCGGCGAAGTCCCGCTCCTCTTCGTACGCGCGTCCGACCATGACCGCAGTCTGACCCGGCCCCCAGCGGTTCCCAGTGCGCGATTCGACGCCTGCTGGTGGAGCTGCGGGTCGGGAACGGACTCGGGCGTCCGGTCAGTGGAGGAAGTGGCGCTCGCCGGTGAAGACCATGGCCACACCGAGCTCGTCGGCGGTGGCGATGGTCTCCTCGTCCTTGACCGATCCGCCCGGCTGGATGATGACCGCGGCGCCGGCGGCCGCGGCGGCCTCGATGCCGTCGGGGAACGGGTAGAAGGCGTCGGAGGCGCACGCCCCGCCCTCGGCCCGCCCGGCGGCCTTGGAGGCGGCGATCTCGCCGGCCTCGACCCGGTTCTGCTGGCCGGCGCCGATGCCCCACGCCGTGCCGTCCTTGGCCAGCACGATCGAGTTGGACTTGACCCAGCCGCAGACCCGCCAGGCGAAGGCGGCGTCGTCGAGCTCCGCGTCGGTGGGCCGGCGCCTCGTGACGACCCGCCACTCGTCGCGCCGGGCGGCGAAGTGGGCGGGCTGCTGGACGAGCCAGGTGTCGTTCAGCTGGCGCAGGGCCAGACCGGGCTCGGCCGGTGCCGGCAGCGTGAGGAGGCGGGGGTTCTTGCGCTTGCCGATGAGGGCGTCGATGACCCCGTCGCCGTAGCCGGGGGCGATCACCACGTCGGCCTGGGCGGCGGCGACCATCGCCTCCACGGTGTCGGTGTCGATGCTCTGGGAGGTGGCGACGATGCCGCCGAAGGCGGAGCGGGGGTCGCACTCGAAGGCGAGGCGGTAGGCCTCGGCCAGGGTGTCGGCCACCGCGGCCCCGCACGGGTTGGCGTGCTTGATGATGGCCACGGCCGGTCGCCCGAACTCGCCGGCGAGGTCCGCGGCCAGGTTCCAGGCCGCGTCGGCGTCGAAGATGTTGAGGTAGCTGAGGGCGACGCCGGCGTGCTGCTCGGCCCGGTCCCACACGCTGGCGGTGCCGCGCTGGCGGTAGCGGGCGCCCTGCTGGTGCGGGTTCTCGCCGTAGCGCAGTGCCTGGTCGTCGCGTTCGAGCGCGACGTGGATGGTGGGCGGCAGGTCGACGGGCTCCGGGTCGGTGGCGTCGAACCACGAGACCACGGCGGCGTCGTAGGCGGCGGTGTGGGCGAAGGCCTTGCGGGCGAGGCGCCGGCGGGTGGCCTCGCCGATCGAGCCGGAGGACCGCACCTCGTCGAGGACGGGTTCGTAGTCGGCCGGGTCCACGACGATGCCGACGTGGGCGTGGTTCTTCGCTGCGGCCCGCACCATGGCCGGGCCGCCGATGTCGATGAGGTCGACGCCGTCGGCGAGGCGGCGGCCGCCGGCATCACCCGCGGCGTCCGGGTCACCGAAGGGGTAGAGGTTGGCGACGACGAGGGCGAAGGGCTCGATGTCGTAGGCCTCGAGGTCGGCCTGGTGCTCGGGGTCGGTGGGGTCGGCGAGGATGCCACCGTGGATCTTGGGGTGCAGCGTGGCCACTCGGTGCCCCAGGATGGCCGGGTAGCCGGTGACCTCCTCGGTGCTGGTGACCGGGACGCCGGCGTCGGCGATGGCCGCCGCCGTGCCACCGCTGGAGACCAGGTCCCAGCCGGCGTCGACCAGCCCGCGGGCGAGGTCGACCACGCCGGTCTTGTCGTAGACGGACAGGAAGGCCCTCATCGGCGCGGCTCCGGGGTTGTACGGCGGGTGTGGTCGAGGATGTCAGGGTCGGCGAGCACGGCTCGGATGGTGGTGGGGTAGAGGCGCCGCTCGACCTCCTTGATGCGCTCGTGCAGCTCGGCGGCCGTGTCGCCCGGCAGGACGGGCACGGCCTCCTGGGCGAGGATGGGGCCGGCGTCCATCTCGAGGGTGGCGACGTGGACCGTGCAGCCGCTGACCTTCACCCCGTAGTCGAGTGCGGCCTCCACGGCGTCCCAGCCCTTGAACGACGGCAGCAGGGCGGGGTGCGTGTTGAGGATGCGGTTGGGGAACGCGTCGTGCACAGCGGCGCCGAACACGGTTCCGTAGCCGGCCATGACGACCAGCTCGATGCCGGCTTCGACCAGGAGCCGGGTGACCTCGGCGGTGTAGGCGTCGCGGTCGAAGTCGGCTCCGAACGACGAGCGCTCGTGGCAGACGGCGCGCACGCCGTGGCGTTCGGCGACCTCGGTGGCGGCACAGGGACGGTCGACGACGACGAGCTCGACGGGGATGCCGTCGGCCAGGATCGCGTCGAGGAGGGTCCCGCTGCCGGAGGCGAGGACGGCGGTGCGCATGGGGGCCGGAACGTAGCAGCCGCCCTGCGGGGCTCCGACCGGGCCGGTGACGTTCCGAGCGGCACGAGACGGACGTGGCGCCCCCGGTGGGCGCACCCGTCACGCACCCGTCAACCCCGCAGCTCGCGGGCCAGGCACTCGCCGTCGCCGTCCAGGCCGGCGGACGAGCACGAGGACCGCACCTCGTCGGCGGACGCGAACGGGCCCGGGTCGACCAGGACCCAGAAGCCGTCGCCCAGGGTCGACCAATCGTTGCTCCGCGCCGCCACCACGCCGGGCACGAGCGAGCGCACGCGCTCCCACTCCTCGGCCAGGCGAGCGGTGCC
>CAZCJT010000132.1:0-6812 GCA_964498565.1 uncultured Acidimicrobiaceae bacterium | reverse complement strand
CGTCGCCAGCGGGCTCGCCCTCGTGGCCGCCCGGGGCCTGACGGGCACGAGCTTCACCCTCGGCCCAGGTGTGGAGATGGTGGCCGAGCTCGCCGTCGACCCCTCCGTCGGCCTGTGGGTCATCGTCGCGGCGTTCGCCCTGCGCGCGCTGGTGACGTCAGCGGCCCTGGGCGCCGGCGGCGTGGGTGGGGTCTTCATCCCTCTCGTGGTCCAGGGCCTGCTGCTCGGCCGGCTCGTCGAGTCGCTCTTCACCGACGCCGCGCCCGGCCTGTACCCGGTGATCGGCCTCGCCGCCGTCCTGGGCGCCGGCTACCGCACGCCGCTCGCGGCCGTCATGTTCGTGGCCGAGACGACGGGGCAGGCCCAGTTCGTGATCCCGGCTCTCGTGGCGACCGCCGTCTCCCAGGCCATCATGGGCGACAGCAGCGTGGCCGCCTACCAGGTGAGCGAGCGCGAGGGCGTGCTCGAGCGGCGGCTGCGGCTGCCGGTGCGCAACGTCGTGATCGACGTGCCGATCCTGCACACCGATCAGCTGGTGACCGACGTCATCGACACCTATGGCGACGAGCCGCCGGCGCAGGCGCTGCCCGTGTGCGACGACCAGTACCGCGGCCTGCTCATGCTGCGCGACATGGCCATGGCGCTGTTCGAGATCGGGCCGGACGCCACCGTCGGCCAGGCCATGCACGAGGTACCGGCCGTGCGGGTCGACGTCCCCGCCGTCGAGGCCGCCCGGCTCATGGGCGAGCTGGACAGCGCCATCGTCGCGGTCGTCGACGCCGACGGTCAGGCGGTGGGCGTGGTGACCGCGCTCACGATGACCGGCGCGCTCGACTTCGACCCCGACGAGTGACCGCCGGCGCCGCCCTGCTCGGCTAGGAGGCCGGCTCGAGGCGGACGATGATCGACTTCGAGGTCGGCGTGTTGGAACCGGTGGCCACGGAGTCGACCGGGACGAGCACGTTGGCCTCCGGGAAGTAGGCCGCCGCGGTCCGCCGGGCGATGGGGTACTCGACCACCCGGAACGAAGGCGCCCGTCGGTCCTCGTCGCCGGGCCACTCGCTGACGACGTCGACGATCTCGCCGTCGGCCAGGCCGAGCTGGCGGAGGTCGTCGGGGTTGCAGAAGACGACCCGACGGCCGCCGGTGATGCCGCGGTAGCGGTCGTCCAGGCCGTAGATGGTGGTGTTGAACTGGTCGTGGGAGCGCACGGTCTGCAGCAGCAGGCGACCCTCGGGGATCACGATCGGCTCGAACTCGTTGACCGTGAGCTGGGCCCGACCCGACGGCGTCGCGAAGGCGCGCTCGTCGCGGGGCGCGTTCGGCAGGGCGAAGCGGGCGCCGCCGACGATGCGCTCCTCGAAGCGCTCGAAGCCGGGCACCACCCGGCTGATCCGCTCGCGGATGCGGGCGTAGTCGCCGGCGAAGGACGACCAGGGGATGCTCGATCCCGGCAGGGTCGCCTCCGCGATGCCGCAGATGATGGCGACCTCGCTGCGCAGCGCCGGGGAGCGCGGCTCGACCGATCCCTGGGTGGCGTGGACCTCGCCCATGGAGTCCTCGACGGTGACCGACTGGACCAGGCCGCCCGTGCGGTCGATCTCGGTGCGGCCGAGGCACGGCAGGATCAGCGCCTCCTCACCGCAGACGGCGTGGCTCTTGTTGAGCTTGGTCGACACCTGCACGGTGAGGCCGCACGATGCGAGGCCGGCCGCGGTCCGTTCCGTGTCGGGCGCGGCGGACACGAAGTTGCCGCCCATGCCGATGAACACGTCGACCTCGCCTCGGGCCATGGCCCGGATGGCGTCGACCGTGTCGAGGCCGTGCTCCCGTGGCGGCTCGAACCCGAACTCGGCGGCGAGCGCGTCGAGGAACGCCGACGGCGGCCGCTCCCAGATCCCCATGGTGCGGTCGCCCTGCACGTTGCTGTGACCGCGCACCGGGCACAGGCCGCCGCCGGGCAGGCCGATGGCTCCCCGCAGGAGATGCGTGTTGGCCACCTCCCGGATGGTGGCGACCGAGCCCTTGTGCTGCGTCAGACCCATGGCCCAGCACGTGATGAACCGCTGCGTGCCGGCGAGCAGGTCGACCACGAGCTCGACGTCCTCCGGTGCGAGCCCCGTCGCCTCGAGCAGCGCGCCGTGGTCGAGCGACGAGAGCGACGTGGCCAGCGCCTCGAACCCTTCGCAGCGCTCGGCGAGGAACGGCCGGTCCAGCGCGCCCCTCGAGACGAGTGCGGCGTTCACCAGCTGGAAGAGGGCGAGGTCACCACCGACTCGGATCGCGAGGTGGTGGTCCGCCAGTGCCGTGCCGGAGCCGACCACACCCCGCGCCCGCTGGGGGTTCTTGAACCCGAGCAGCCCGGCCTCGGGCATCGGGTTGACGGCGACGATGGTGGCACCTCGGTCCTTGGCCCGCTCGAGGGTCGTGAGCATCCGGGGGTGGTTGGTCCCCGGGTTCTGGCCCACGATGAGGATCACGTCGGCGTGGTCGAAGTCGTCGAGGCGGACGGTGCCCTTCCCGATGCCGATGGTGGGCGTCAGGGCGCTGCCGGAGGACTCGTGGCACATGTTCGAGCAGTCGGGCAGGTTGTTCGTGCCGAGGTCACGGGCGAACAGCTGGTAGAGGAAGGCGGCCTCGTTGCTGGTTCGCCCCGATGTGTAGAAGACAGCGCGGTCGGGGGTGGTCGCCTGCAGGTGGCGCCCGACGAGCGCGAAGGCCTGCGACCAGCTGATGGGCTGGTAGTGGGTGGCCCCCTTCGGACGGTGGACCGGCTCGGTGATGCGGCCCTGCTGGCCGAGCCACCAGTCGCTGCGCTCGGCCAGCTCGGCGACGGGGTGGGCGGCGAAGAACCCCGGGTCGACCCGGCGGTGGGTCGCCTCCTCGGCCACCGCCTTGGCCCCGTTCTCGCAGAACTCGGCATGGGACGGGTCCTCCCGCTCGGGCCAGGCGCACCCGGGGCAGTCGATGCCACCGGGCTGGTTCAGGTCCCGCAGGATGCGGGCGCCGCGGCGGACACCGACCTGGCGCAGCACCGGCTCGAGGCCGTAGCGGATCCCGCCGACGCCGGCGGCCGTCGTGCGGGGATCCTCGACAACGACGCGCTCGACGTCGATCTGGTGGCCCGGATCGTCCTCGGGCGGCGTCGACACCATGCCCGGCATGGTGTCAGACGGACCCCGACCCCGTTCTTCACGCGCCGATCGACCGTCGGCGGTCGGCGGTCGTTCCGCGCACCGGGAACGGGACGGGGTCAGCGCATGCGGGCGGCGCCCCGGACGATCACCCGCTGCACCAGCCCGGCCGGCAGACGCGACACGAGGTCGATGACCTTGGCATCGGGGCCGATGAGCGCCCGGCGGCGGTTGCGCTGCACGGCCTTGATGATCTGGCGGGCCGCCTTGTCGGGCGTCGTCATGAACAGCTTCTCGAAGTCGACGCGGGCCTGCTCGGGATCGTCGGCGAGCGCGGTGACGCTGTCGTCCATCCGGGCGTTCCGCGCGATGTTCGTCTTGATCCCGCCGGGGTGGATCGTGGTGGCGCTGACGCCGCACGGGTCGATCTCGAGCTCCATGCGCAGCGAGTCGGTGAAGCCCCGCACCGCGAACTTCGCGGCGTTGTACGCCGACTGCGACGGGATACCGAGCAGCCCGAACACGCTGGAGATGTTGATGACGTGGCCGTCGCCGGAGGCCTGGAGGTGGGGCAGGAACGCCTTGGTGCCGTGGACGACGCCCCAGAAGTTGATGTCCATCAACCAGTGGAAGTCGTCGTAGGACACGCCCTGGACGGTGGCGCCGAGGGCGACCCCAGCGTTGTTGAACACCAGGTTGACCTGGCCGTGCTCGTCGGCGGCCTCGTCGGCCCAGGCCTGGACGGCATCGCGGTCGGCGACGTCCACGCGGGCCGAGGTGACCTTGACGCCGAAGCCCTCGACCGTGGCGACGGTCTGGGCCAGCCCGGCCTCGTCGACGTCGCTCAGGGCGAGGTGCGTGCCGGCCTTGGCCAGCTCGACGGCGAGGGCCCGGCCGATGCCCGAACCCGCTCCGGTGATGGCCGCCACCCGGCCTCGCAGCTGCTCCATCTCGCGCTCCTTCAGGCTGCTCGGGTCGCGAGCTTGTCGTTGAGGGTCCCGGTGTCGCCGAACAGCTCGGCGCGCCAGCGGCTCACCAGCTCGTCGGTGTCACGGTCGTCGGGGTGGAAGTGCGGCGCCTCGTACTCCTTCAGGATCTCCCACGTCTCACGGGACAGGAAGCGTGAGGCCTTGAGCTTGCCGAAGCTGCGCCACACCTTCACCGGATGCCGGCGGGCGTCGCGGTCCATCAGGACCGACACCAGCACCTGGAGGCCCATGCCGATGACGAAGGTCCAGCGGATCATCTTCATGGTGAGGACCCGCATGCGCTCGGAGCCGCCGACAGCCTGGTAGACGTCGAAGGCCACCGCCTTGTGCTCCGACTCCTCGAGGGCGTGCCACAGGAACAGGTTCTCGACCTCGGGATGGCCGATCATGTCGCGCGCCGTCTGGTCGTCGAGGATGATCTCGGCGAGGGTGGCGGTGAAGTGCTCGAGGGCGGCGGTGGCCGCCAGGTTCGACGCCGGAGGAGCGATGCGCTCGCGCAGGGCCAGGCCCTTCTTGGTGAAGCGCTCGACCGTCTTGGTCGGGTATCCCAGCTCGGCGAGGCGGTAGTTGAACTCGCGGTGCTCCCGGCCGTGCACGGCCTCCTGGCCGATGAAGCCGGTGACCTGGCGCTTGAGCGCCGGATCGGTGATCTGGTCGCGGTAGTGGCGGACGGAGCGGACGAAGAAGTCCTCGCCGTCGGGGAACACCGCCGACAGGGAGGCGATGAGGTGGCTGCCGACGATGTCGCCGTCCTCGGCGAAGTGCTTCGGCAGGCCGCGCAGCGCCTCCTCGAAGGAGATGCGCCGCGTGGGCACGTCGCGGTCGGGGTTCGAGGTCTGGGCCGTCGGGCGCGGTTCGGTGGTGGTCATGGGGGATCCTCCTGGGAGACGAGCAGAAACCGCTCGACGGCGGCGGTGATCACTTCGGTGAGGCGGTCGTCGCTGCTGACGAACCCGTCGAGGGCCCGGCGGCGGTTGAGCCCGTCGATCACGAGGTCGATGAACTCGACGACGGCCTCGGGGTCGATGTCGCTGCGCACCACGCCGGCCTCCATGGACGCGGCGAGCAGCGGGACGAAGGCGTCGACGATGCGGCGGTTGATCCGGCGCTGCGCGACGAGCGCCTCCTCGGTGCCCACGCCGCTGCGGAACGCGGCGAGGACCTTGAGGTCGACCACGGAGACGAGCTGGCGGACGAGCTCGCGCAGCACCCCTTCCATCGGGGCCCCGAGCTCGAGCTCGGCGTGCACCAGCGTGGTCAGCTCGTCGGTCTTGTGGTCGACGACCGCGGCGAGCAGCGCTTCCTTGGACTCGAAGTGCCCGTAGAACATGCCGGCCGAGACACCGGCCTCGGCCACGATGGCCCGGGTGGTGAGGCCGTCCACGCCCTCGCGCTCGGCGACGGCGACGGTGGCGTCGATCAGCCGCTGGCGGGCGGCGGCACGCTGCTCCTCGCTGATCCTGGGCATCGGGGTCCTCTCCAAACCGAGCGCTCGCTCTCTTTCCAGTGTTCGCCGTCGTGATGCGGATCCCCTCCCGTGGTGCCACACGGCACAGGCCGCGGTACGCTTCGCCCGTCAACCCCGTGGGCGGAGTTCGACCTCTGAGGAGTCCTCCGTGCCCACAATCGACCAGCACACGAGCCCGTTCTCCGAGCCCGGCGACCTGTTCGCGTCCGTGGCCTTCATGGCCGTCGGGGCGTGCCGGGGCGCCGACCCCGACGTGTTCTTCCCCGACCGTGGTGAGTCGCTCGAGCCGGCCAAGCGCATCTGCGGCGAGTGCGTCGTGCGCGACGAGTGCCTCGAGCACGCGCTGCGCAACGGCGAGCGCTTCGGCGTGTGGGGCGGGACGTCGGAGCGCGAGCGCCGCCGCCTCCGCCGGGTCCGTCGCACCGCAGCCGCCTAACTCCCGCTGCTACACCCGCACTGCCAGTTTCCCCCGGGCCCCACCTGGTTGGAACTGGCAGTTCCCCTGTAGCGCTACAGCCACTTCCCCGGGTTGAGGATGCCCTGCGGGTCCAGCGCCTGCTTCACCCGGCGGCTGAGCCCGAGGACGTCGGGCCCCAGCTGGGTGGCCAGGTGGAGCACCTTCAGCGAGCCGACGCCGTGCTCGCCGGTGATGGTCCCACCGAGGTCGAGCGCCGCATCCATCACCGCGCCGAAGGCCACGTCGGCCCGGGCCACGGCTTCGGGATCGCTGGCGTCGAAGGTGACGAGCGGGTGGAAGTTGCCGTCGCCGGCGTGGCCGATGACCGGGATGGCGGTGTCGTGGCGGTCCGCCACCGCCGCCACCGCCGCCAGCAGGGCGGGGATCTGCGGGATGGGGACGCCGACGTCCTCGATCAGCACGCTGCCGAGCCGCTCGACACACGGGATGGCCATGCGCCGGGCCGCCATGAGCAGCTCACCCTCGTCGGGGTCGTCGGTGACGGCGACGTAAGTGGCGCTGGCGGCTTCGGCGTGGTCTGCCATGCGGGCGGCCGTGTCGTCCCCGGCGTCGGACTGCCCGAGGAGCAAGGCGCCCATCGCGGTGTCGAGGCCCATGGGGCGGACGGCCTCCACGGCCCGCACGGCCGCCTGGTCCATGAGCTCGAGCGCCGACGGGCGCAACGAGCCCATCGTGGCCGCCACGGCGACCCCGGCGTGGACGGGGTCGGCGAAGCTGGCGACCACGGTGGACGGGGCCGGCGG
>CAZCJT010000131.1:0-6837 GCA_964498565.1 uncultured Acidimicrobiaceae bacterium | reverse complement strand
AGCCGCCATCGAGCACCTGCGCGGCGCACCCGCCGACGACGGCACGCTCGACCTCGTCGTTCGCCGGCCGGCGCTGCTCCAGCGCGAGGTGCTCGAGGTCGGGGTGCTGTCGACCACCGAGGGCCTGGTCGGCGACACCTGGTCGCAGCGCCCGAGCAGGCGGACGCCGGATGGCGGCCCGCACCCGGACATGCAGCTCAACATCATGGGCACCCGCGTGGCGCGGCTGGTGGCCGTCACACCCGACCGCATCCCGCTCGCCGGCGACCAGCTCTACGTCGATCTCGACCTCTCCGTCGACGCCCTCCCGGCCGGCACCAGGCTCGCCATCGGCTCGGCCGTCATCGAGGTGACCGACCAGCCCCACACCGGCTGCGCCAAGTTCACCGAGCGCTTCGGACTGGAAGCGCTGCGGTTCGTGAACTCGCCCGTCGGCAAGGAGCTGCGCCTGCGCGGCGCCAACGCCAGGGTCGTCGTCGACGGCGAGGTCCGGCCCGGGGACCGCGTCCACCGGATCTGACTGGCACCGTGCCAGGACGGGTATCACCAGCGGATGCCCGGACCCCGCCCCCACCTCGTGCTCGCCAACGACGGCGCCGGCAGCACCTCCCGACGAGACGTCGCCCTCGCCGTCAGCCGCCTGGCCGAGCACGCGCCCACCGAGCTGCGCTGGACCAGCGAGCCCGAGGAGTTCGAGAAGCTGGTGCGCGACGCCACCGATGCCCAGCTGGTCGTCGCCGGCGGTGACGGCTCCCTGCACCTCGCGCTCCAGACGCTCGACTCGCTGGGGCGCACCGACGAGGCCATCGGCATCATCCCCCTCGGCACGGGCAACGACTTCGCCCGCAACCACGACATCCCGCTCGACCCGCAGGAGGCCGCCGACGTCGTCCTCGCCGGCCACGCCCGGGCGGTCGACGCCATCGAGCTGCGCGACGACGGCACGCACCGGGAGCTGGTGGCCAACAACCTGCACCTCGGCATGGGGGTCGACTCGGCCCGGGCCGCCCAGCGCTGGAAGCCGGCGCTGAAGCGCTTCGCCTACCCGGTCGCCACGGCCTGGACCGGCGCCACCGGCGGGTCCGCCCCGCTGCGTGTCACCGTCGAGGACGAGGTCGTGTGGGACGGCCCGCTGCTCGCCTGCCTGTTCCTCCTCGGTCCGAGCATGGGCGGGGGTGTGGAGCTGGTCGACACCACCGAGGGCACCATCGATGTCGTCGTGGTCGAGCCGGTGGAGCCGCGGGAGCGCGTCGCGCTCGTGCGCGCCGCCATGCGGGACGGCCTGACCCAGACCGACCGCGCCCACCGCTGGACCGGGCGGCGGGCGAGCGTCCACGCGACGGGCGCCATCGACGCCGACATCGACGGCGAGCTGGCCGAGCACCAGCGGGCGCTGCACCTGGAGCTGAAGCCGGCCGCATGGCGGGTGCTGCTACCGACCGGCGCGTCGGGCTAGAGCAGGCCGTCGACGACCTGCACGGCCTTCTCCTGGACCCGCTGGAGCAGACCTCGCTTCTCCCAGTCCTCGAGGTCCACGGGCTCGGCCCGCTTCAGGTCCTCGTCGGTGTGGCCGTCCAGGAGGGCGGTCAGGTCCTCGTCGAAGATCACCAGGCAGACCTCGTCGTCGTACTCGGTGGAGCGCTGGTTCATGTTGGCCGAGCCGACCACGCACACCGAGCCGTCGGCGGTGAGGACCTTGGCGTGGAGCATGGAGGGCTGGAAGGTGCAGATCTGCACGCCGGCGTCGAGCAGCTCCCGGAACGTGGCCTCGCTGGCCACCTGGACGAGCCGCTTGTCGGCGTGGGGACCCGGCACGAGGATCTCGACCGACACGCCGCGCTCGGCCGCGGCGATCAGTCGACGGCGGATCTCCTCGTCGGGGGTGAAGTACGCGGTGGTGATGCGGATCCGCTCCTGGGCGCAGTCGACCAGGAGCCGGAACAGGTTCCACACGTCGCTGTTGCCGGCCTCGGCCACGCCCTTGATGACCTGGACGTCGTAGGGCCCGACGCAGGGGAGGTCGGGGAAGCGATCGACCTCGTCGACGAGATCGGTGCCCGTCTCGGCCCAGTTGTCGAAGAAGGCCCCACGCAACCCGGCCACGGCCGGACCCGTGACCCGGAAGTGGGTGTCGCGCCACTCGTCCTCGTTGCGGGCGTCGCCCGTCCACACGTCGGCGATGCCGACGCCTCCGGTGAAGGCGACCTCCTCGTCGCACACGAGCAGCTTGCGGTGCGTGCGGTTGTTTGCCTGCAGGGCGCCACGCGCCTTGATGGGCCGGAACCAGCGGACGTCGCAGCCGGCCTCGTCCATGCCGTCGACGACCTCGGTGTCGAGCTCCCACGCCCCGGCCGCGTCGAGCAGCACCCGGACGCGGACACCCTCCTTCGCCTTGGCCGACAGGTGACGGGCGAACTCCTTGCCGATCTCCCCGTTCCAGTAGACGAAGGTGAGGAAGTCGATCGAGCGCTCGGCCGAGTCGATGGCGTCGAACATGGCCGGGAAGATCTGGTCTCCGTTCTTGAGGACCTCTATCTGGTTGCCGGTGGTGACGGGCACCCCCAGCACTGCTTCGAGCATGCGCTTGGTGCGCTGGGTGTCCATGGGCGGACGCTACCCCCATCAGTGGGGGTCCATCCCGGCGAGGCGAACCCGGCCGCGCACTCCCGTGGCCACCAATGCGGACAAGAAGAGCAAACCACCGACGAGGACGATGGTGGGGCCCGATGCCACGTCCAGGTGGTAGCTCAGGTTCATCCCGACGAAGCCGCAGACGGCCCCGATGAGGGCGGACAGCCAGAGCATCGTGGAGAACGACGACGTGATCATGCGGGCCACCACGGCGGGCACGACGAGGGCGGCGGCGATGAGGGTCACGCCCATCACGTTCATGGTCGCGAGGATCGATGCGGCCAGGACCAGCATGAGGAGTGCGTCGACGCGAGCCACCCGGACGCCCGACGCCTCGGCGACCTCCGGGTCGAAGGTGACGAACAGCAGCGAGCGGTACCGGAGCACGACCACCGCCACGGCGAACAGCGTGACGCCGCTGACGAGCCACACGTCCCCACGGGTCACGCCGAGGACGTTGCCGAACAGGGCGGCGTCGGCATCGACGTCGGCGCCGCCGCCGAGCTGGAGGGCGGCGAGGCCGAACGCGAACGAGGCCGTGGTGATGACGCCGATGGCGGCGTCGGAGCCGATGGGTCGCCGGCGGGTCACCGAGGACACGGCGAGGGCGGACGCCAACCCCCACACCCCCGCACCGAGGAACACGTTGACGCCGGCGAGGGCGGACACGGCGAAGCCGCCGAAGATGGCGTGGCTGAGACCGTGCCCGATGTAGCTCATCGAGCGGAGCACGACGTACACGCCGATGAACCCGCACAGGGCACCGGCGACGGTCGCCACCAGGAGACCGTTCTGGAAGAACTGGAACTCGAAGGGGCGGAGCAGCTCGTCGAGGGAGATCACGCGATGCGGTCCCGGAGGGGGAAGACCTGGGCCTCGATCGGTGCGTCGACCACGACCCGCATGCCTCCGTGCTCGAGCACCTCCATCGGGGAGCCGTAGGTGGCCTCGAGCACCTCGGGCACGAGCACCTCGTGCGGCGCGCCGACGCCGATGACGTGCCGGTTCAGGCAGACGAGGCGGGGGAGGTGGGCGGCGATGCCGTTGAGGTCGTGGGTGGTCAGCACGATGCCGAGGCCGCCCTCGTGGAGCTCCCCGAGCAGGTGGAGGATCTCGTGGCGGGTGCGCACGTCGACGCCCGACGTCGGCTCGTCGAGCAGGAGCAGGTCGGGCTCGGCGAGCAGGGCGCGGGCCAGGAACACCCGCTGCTGCTGACCGCCCGAGAGCGCCCGGATGTGCCGCCCGGCGAGCTCGCCGATGCCCAGCCGGTCGAGCACCCGCGCCACGTCGGCCTTCTCGGCCCGGGACGCCCACGGCACGATCCGGCCCTGCACCCGGGCCATGAGGACGCACTGAGCCACGGTGACGGGGAAGTTCCAGTCGATCCGCTCGACCTGGGGGACGTAGCCGAGGCGCACGCCGGCCGCTCGCTCGAGCCGCCCGGCGGCCACCGGCATGCTGCCGAGCAGGACGCGCAGCAGCGTGGACTTGCCCGAGCCGGAGGGTCCCACGATGCCGGTGAAGTCCCCGGCGCCGAGCTCGAGGTCGACGTCGACGAGCACGGCGCCCTCGCCGTAGCCAGCCGCGACGCGCTCGAGGCGCAGGAGCGGGGTCACTGGTGCCACGCTACCGCCGCTCACTGCGGGTACTCCGCGGTGTCGTCGCCCGCACCCTCGACCCGGAACTCGTCCAGCCCGGCCGCTCGACCGCCCAGCGCCTCGATGATGGTGACGTAGTTGGTCCGCATGAGCGCCATCCAGCTGTGGTCCTCGTCACCGGGCTCACCGGGGAGGTCGTCGTCGCGCAGGTCGGCGACGTACTCGGCACCGGTCTCCGCGGCGATGGTCTCCAGGACCGGGGACGGGAAGACCTCGGAGCCGAAGACCGCCGGCACGCCCTCGGCCCGGATCTGGTCGACGAGGTCGGCCACGGCGCGCGGCGACGGATCCCCGAAGTCCTCGGGCTGCACGGCGCCCACCACGGTCCAACCGTAGCTCTTCGCCCAGTAGGCGTAGGCGTCGTGGTACGTGACCAGCTTGCGGTTCTCCTCCGGCACCGTGTCGAGGGCGGCCCGCAACACGGCGTCGAAGTCGTCCACCGACTCCTCGAACGCCGCCCGGTTCGCGTCGTACTCCTCGGCGTTGTCCGGGTCGACGTCGGCCATCGTCTCGGCGATGTAGCGGGCGTAGCCCTTGGCCAGGGTCGGGTCCGTCCAGAGGTGCGGGTTCGGCTTGCCCTCCTCCTCCGGGAACGAGAAGTCGAAGAGGTACTCGTCGGGGCTGACGATGCGGTCGCCCAGCTCGACGATCACGGCGTCGCCGGCGACGTCGCGTGCCAACGCCAGCGTGGGCTCCTCCAGCTGGAGCCCGTTGGCGAAGACGACGTCGGCATCCTCGAGCACCTCGGACACCGACGGCGTCGGCTCGAACGTGTGGGAGTTCGTCCCCTCGGGCACGACGCCCCGGATCCGGGCCAGATCGCCGATCACCTCGGATGCGATGGAGGTGATCGGGCTCACGGTCGTGACCACGACGGGGCGGCCGTCGTCAGCACCTGCGGTGGCGGGGTCGTCGCTGTCCCCGCACCCGGTGGCGACCAGTGCGGTGACGAGCACCGAGGTGAGAAGCATGCGGGGTCCGGGCACGCCGGGCGACGCTATTGGCCGTCGACCGCGAAGTGCAGTCGGGTTCCGTGCGCCGGCTGCGCTCGCTCCGGCGTCCCGGCGCTGCGAGGATGGCTGGCCATGAGCGAACCCACCGACCGCACGGCCGCCGATTGGCTCGCCGCGTTCTCCGCCCGCCTGGGCCTTCCCGCGCCCTCCCAAGACGAGCTGGAGACCCTGCTCGAGCTGGCGGGCGTGGCGGCGCACGCCTCGGAGCGGATCGCCGCACCCATCGCCTGCTGGCTCGTGGGCCGCACCGACGTGACCCTCGACGACGCCGTCGTCCTCGCCAAGGAGATCTGATGCCCATCTACGCCCTCGGCGACCTGGTGCCCACCATCGCCCCCGATGCCTACGTCCACCCCGACGCCGTCGTGATCGGCGACGTCACCATCGGCTCGGAGTCCACGGTGTGGCCGGGCGCGATGCTGCGCGGCGACAGCGGCCCGATCACCGTCGGCGAGCGCACCTCCATCCAGGACGGCTCGGTGATCCACACCACCGAGTGGGCGCCGACGCAGATCGGCAGCGGCTGCGTGATCGGCCACATCGTCCACCTCGAGGGCTGCATCATCGAGGACGACGCGCTGGTCGGTTCGGGCAGCGTGGTGCTGCACGGGGCGATCGTCCGCACCGGGGGCCTGGTCGGCGCCAACGCCGTCTGCAACGGCGGCTTCGAGGTGCCCTCAGGCGCGATGGCCCTCGGCGTGCCGGCCAAGCTCCGTCACGACGCCGTGGACCTGGAGATGATCAAGCACTCGGCCGAGTTCTACCGCGAGCGCGGCCACCGCTACCGCAGCGAGCTGCGCCGGCTCGACTGAGCCTTCAGTTCTCCCCGGCGCTGCGGATCCGGCCGATGGCTTCCTTGCACGCCGGGCAGACGGGGTAGCGGTCGGGATCGCGGGTGGGAACCCACTTCTTGCCGCACAGCGCCTCGATTGCCTCACCCGTGATGTAGGCGCGGGTCACGTCCTCCTTGCGGCAGATGTGCGCGTAGCGGTCGTGGTCCCCGTCGCCCGTCGTGGGATCGACCGTGGTGTCGGGCGTGATCGTCGGCGTGGGCGACGTCTCGGAGGCGTGGACCGGAGGCATCGACCCCGACGGTAGCGCCGAACGGCGACTCGGCCGAACGTCTGGGGCTGCGGCGCCGAGGGCGGAGTCGAACCCGGGGCACGGGTGGCGTGCCGTCGCCGGAGCTCAGACGATCTGCTCGACGAGCACGAGCACACCCATGCCGGCCAGCAGCGTGATGCCGGCGTTGCGGCTCCGCCAGGCGACCAGGCCGGCCACCACGCCGGCGAGCAGTCGGGGCTGCCACAGGTCGAGCTGGCCCGTCGGCCGCACCAGGGCGGGGACGACCAGCGCGGCGAGGACCGCAGGCGGGATCTGCCGCAGGACCCGCTGGGCCCGGGGCGACACCTCGGCGAGCCGGTCGGCGAACACGAGGAAGGACGCCCGCTGGGCGAACGTGCCGGCGGCGGCGACGAGGATCACGACCCACGTGGTGCTCACGCCGGCACCTCGGGCACCACGGGCCCGGGTCG
>CAZCJT010000130.1:0-6863 GCA_964498565.1 uncultured Acidimicrobiaceae bacterium | reverse complement strand
TCGAGGATGCCTACGAAGCACGACTGCTCGACCCCTCGCTGCCCGCCGCGTTCGTCGCCACCATCGGCGACCAGGGCTCCGAGCAGCGCCTCGAGGCGCTGCGCGACGCCGACGTGCCGGTGGCCGTCGTGCACAGCGACCGCGACCTCGCCATCTGGTGGCCGTTCGCCAAGATGGCGGCGCGGAGCGCAGACGCCACCCTCGTGCGGGTGGAGGGTGCCGGACACTCGTGGGTGATCGAGCACCCCGACAGCCTCCCTGCGCTGCTGTCCGAGCTGCTCGCCGGCCCGTTCGGCACCGCCATCGCGGGGCGGGCCCAGGGACCCATCGCCGACCTGTGGGCCCCCGACGCCCTCGGGCTCGTGTTGGACCAGCCGCGGTCGCGGCCCTACATCCTCGACCCCGGCCACACCTGGCGGCTGGAGACCACCGACTGACGGCCAGGCGGCCGAGGCTCGTTCAGCCGAGCACCGGCAGGAGGACCTTGCGCAGGAACTCCTCGGGGGGGTCCCGCGGAGGGGCGACCACCATCGTGATGACCACGCGGGCCACCCACTCGCCGAGCACCGGGATGTCGAACCGGGCGCGCTCGTCCAGATCGGCGAGCCGGCGGACCACCGGCTCGGCCAGCACGAGGAGCCGATCGATCAAGGTGGGCAGCTCGGCGATGACGAAGCCGCCGACGAGCTCGGGTTCGTCCTGGAGCACCTTCGACAGCACCGGGTGCGTGGTGGCGAACTCGACCGCCGACCCGATCACCGCCACGATCCCGTCGGCGTCGTCGGCGGCCAGCAGCTTCGGGACCAGAGCCGTCACCAGCCGATCGAGCTCACGGGCGAGCAGGAGCCGGGCGGCGTCCTCCACCGTCCCGACCTGCCGGTACACCGTGACGCGCGACACCCCGACCTCGTCGGCGATGTCGGTGACCCGCGTGCGACGAAGGCCGTGCCGGACGAAGCATCGGGCCGCGGCATCGAGGTACGGGTCGAGCGCGGGCGACGGGAGCGTCGGGAGGCCGAGCGCGGCGAAGGCCGGGGAGTCGGACATGGCCCGATTCTCCCACGCACCCGCCGACGCGGCCGGCAGGCTCGCGCCGGCGCTCATCCCCCCACCGGGATGGCGCCGATGGAGACCAGGCGGTCCCGGAGCTTTTCGTCCATGAGGCCGATCTTGGTGAGGTTCGGGGTGATCTTGGCGAACAGCACCTGCTGGAACATCTGCATCATCGGGGAGCGGCTGGCGTCGAGCAGACCGTCGGAGGGCGGGATGCCCAGTCGCTCCCAGACCTCGGTGGCCAGGAAGCGATCACGCATCAGCCACGAGGCCTCCAGCACGAAGTCCTGGCGCTCGGCGCGCTCGGCGGTGGTGAGCTCGTCGTAGAACCCCGACAGGGCCAGGGCGCCGAAGGCCACGTGACGGGCCTCGTCGGCCATCACGTACCGGGTGATCTGCTTGATCAGCGGCTCGGTGGAGAACTGGTGGATGAGCCCGAAGGCGGCGAGGGCCAGCCCCTCCACGATGATCTGCATGCCGAGGTAGGTGACGTCCCAGCGGGGGTCGGCAACGATGAGCTCCAGCAGCTGCTGGAGGTTGGGGTTGATGGGGTGGATCTCGCCCAGCTTCTCGTTCAGGTACCGGCCGTAGACCTCGACGTGACGGGCCTCGTCCATCACCTGGGTGGCGCCGTAGAACTTGGCGTCGGTGTCGGGGACCTGGGCGACGAGCTTGGAGGTGGCCAGCAGCGCGCCCTGCTCGCCGTGGAGGAACTGGGAGGTGAGCCACGTGTTGAACACGTGGCCGGCCTCTCGCTTCTGTGCCTCCGTGAACGAGTCGAACGCGTCGGCCGCCATCACCGGCAGGTACTCCGACAGGCCACCGGGATCCTCGCGGTCGACCTCGATGGACCAGTCGATGTCCACCGATGCGTTCCACTGCTTCTCCTTGGCCTTGGCGTAGAGCCGCCGCAGCTCCGGGCGCTTCGCGGCGTACTCCCAGCTGAACCGGTCGTCGCGGACCGCCTCGACGAGCAGGCCGGCCTCTGGATCCCCGTCGAGGGGACGGGTGCGGGGCCGGGTGGTGAGCACCGGGCGCTGCACCGGGACCTCGTACTGGGGCAGCAGGTACGTGAGGAGCCGGGGATCGGACAGGATCTGGTAGCCGGGGGCGAGCTCTTTGGCGTAGCGCTCGAAGTAGAGGATCTGCTTGATGACCAGCACCAGCTCGCGGGGCAGGCGGACACGGTGGCGGCCGGCGACCTGCATGACGTTGGAGAGCAGCTCGCCGTAGCTGATCTCCGAGAGCGGCTTGTCGGCCAGCGGTGCCACGATCCGACGCACGTCCTCGCTGGCCCGCTCCATGTCGAGGGGGCCGGTCACCGCACCGAGGGCGAAGAACGCCTCGACCACACCCCGGGGGTCGTCGCCGAGCAGCAGGCCCGGAAGCGCATTGCGCAGGGCGGACCGGACCGCCGGCTCCAGGTGACCCATGATCCCGAAGTCGAGCAGCGCCACCTTCCCGTCGGTGGTGAGGAAGAGGTTGCCGGCGTGCACGTCGCCGTGGAACAGGCCGTGCTCGAAGGCCGACTCGAGCCACGCCCGCACGCCGAGGCGCAGCAGCTCCTCGAAGTCGTGGCCGGACTCGGCGAGCAGGTCGAGGCGGTCGACGGGGTGACCGTCCACGTAGGTCATGACCAGCACGCGCTCGCCGCACAGGTGCTCGATGGGCACCGGGGTCGTCACGCTGCGGTTGTCGCCGAAGGTCTCCAGGTTGGACCGGAACTCGGCCATCCAGCGGGCCTCGTTGCGGAAGTCGAGCTCGTAGCGCAGGGTGTCGGCGAAGTCCTCCACGATGGCGACCGGGTTCATCATCTGACCCAACCCACCGGCCCGACCGAGCACCGATGCGAGGACGCGCAGGATCCGGGTGTCGCGCGCCACCTTGTGACGGAGCCCCGGACGCCGCACCTTGACCACCACGTCGGTGCCGTCGACGAGGCGGGCCCGGTGGACCTGGGCGATCGATGCGGCAGCGAGGGGCACGTCGTCGAAGGACGCGAACGCGACCCCCACGGGCCGGCCCAGCGCTCGCTCGACGATGCGGTGGACCTGGCGGGTCGGGATGGTGGGGACCTCGTCGAGCAGGCTGCGGAACTCGGTGGCCGCCACGTCGGGGAACAGCCCCGGACTCGACGCGATCAGCTGTCCGAACTTGACGAAGGTGGGACCGAGGTCGACGAAGCTGCGGCGCAGCGCCACGGCCAGGGCGCGCGGTGCCCGCCGGCGCAGTCGCAGTGCGATGAACGGGCCCCGGCGGGCGACGACGACGATGCCGTGGCGGGCCAGGGTGGACGCGATCTCCAGCAGCCGGGTGACGTCAGCCGGGTGGAGGCCACCCAGGTCGATGCGAACCTCGAAGGGTTCGATCTCGGCGGGCGCATCGCCAGGCGCCACCGGAGCGGTATCGGTCACGGCCATCGCAGGTCCCCCAAACGTTCGCGATGCGGCATCAGAAACCGCCGCGTGCAACAATGAGACGTCACCGTATCACGATCAGGAGATGTGCGTGCGGATCGAACGTCTGGTTCCCAGCGAGATCACCCACCTCCGCCCCCGAGAGCTGGGGCGGGCGCTGACCACGGCCCGCCTGCTCAGCCGGGCGGGCGTGCGGACCGTGCGTCCCGGCGCCGGCCCACGGAGCGAGCGCGGTGCGCACGCGCTCCGCCAGTCCTTCGAGGAGCTGGGACCGACCTACGTCAAGCTGGCCCAGCTGGTCGCCTCGAGCCCCGGGTTGTTCCCCGACGTGCTGGCCGACGAGCTGCGGGCCTGCCTCGACAGCGTCCCCCCCGTGCCGTACCGCGACATCGTCGAGGTGATCGAGGCCGACCTCGGCGCCCATCACGACGAGCTGTTCGCCTCCTTCGACCGCGAGCCCATCGCCTCCGCGTCCATCGCCCAGGTCCACGGCGCCACCCTCCACGACGGCTCCGACGTGGTCGTGAAGGTGCAGCGCCCGGGCATCGGTCGCGTGCTCGACTCCGACCTGCGCATCCTCCTCAAGCTGGCCAAGGGGCTCGACAAGGTCTCGTCCAAGGGACGCATGGCCAACCCGGTGGCGGTCGTCGAGGACTTCGCCACCACGTTGAGCGAGGAGCTCAACTTCATCATCGAGGCCCGCTCCATGGAGCGCTTCGGCACCATCATCGCCGCCAGCCAGACGCCCGGCGGGGTGCGGGTGCCCGGGGTGCACTGGGAGCTCACCAGCCCCCGTGTGCTCACCATGGAGCGCATCCACGGTTACAAGATCGACGACCTCGTCGAGCTGCAGGAGACGGGCTGGGACCTCGGCGCCGCGCTCAAGCGGGGTGTGCGGGCCTGGCTCGAGGCGGCCCTCGAGCACGGCTTCTTCCACGGTGACGTCCACGCCGGCAACCTGATGCTCGACACCGACGGTGCCGTCGTCTACCTCGACTTCGGCATCTGCGGCAGCTTCGACGACAAGACCCGCGACATCGTCCGGCGCGGGCTTCCCGCCCTGTTGGTCTCGGGCGACTTCGAAGCGGTCGCCCAGGCCATCTTCGACATGGGCGCGGTCCTCAACCCCACCAGCCTCGAAGAGTCGGCCAAGGACATCGCCGAGATCGTGGAGCCGATCCTGGGTCGGCCGCTGTCGGAGATCAGCTACGGCCAGGTGCTGATCGACATCGTGCGCATCGGCACCCGCTACGAGGTCCGCCTGCCCCGCGAGCTCGTCCTCGTGGCCAAGCAGCTCCTGTACTTCGAGCGCTACGCCAAGCTGATGGCGCCGGACTGGGCCATCCTCGCCGACCCGGAGCTGTTGAGCTTCCTGTTCGGAGACATGGCCACCGCCGAGGTCGGCGAGGTCGACGCGCCAGCAGTCTGACCGGCCGACGGCGCCCCGCAACCCGGACCGTTCGGCCCGGTTGCGGGCCGGGAACGGACGGTCAGCCCGGCCGTCGCAGCGACCGGCGCAGCTGGCGCATGGAGCCGGGCCGGCGCTCGCCTTCCAGCTTCTCCCGGATGTCGTTCCGGCGCTGCTGCAGATCCCGGTAGCTCACCTTCTGGCCCTCCTGGCTGCCGAGGACCGCGGCGATGGCGTCGAGGTCGACGACCAGGTCTTCGGGGTCGAGGCCCATCTCCTCGGCAATGAGGTCACGACGTCGTTCGGTGATGGCCCCGGCGATCGTGGCGACCTCGGCCATGAGGTCGATGTCCGGTGCGAGGTGGAGGATCGCACCGTCGATGAAGAGCATGTCCTTCACGAACAGCATGAGCACCTTGGGGAGCCGGGCGCCGTGGGCCAGCAGCTGCTTCACCGTCTGCTGCAGCTCGGCCACCATCTGCTCGCCGCTCATCTTCGTGAGGTCCGGCGGGGGGCGGTCCAGGTTGAAGTCCTGGATGATCCGGTCGAGATCGGCGTCGGGGTCGAGGGCACCGAGGTCGCGCAGCGCGGCGAGCTGGGTGTGCAGGTCGTTGGTGGCGGCGCCGATGAGCAGCGACAGGAAGGCGATGCGCTGGTGCTCGTCCATCCGGCCGGTCATGCCGAAGTCCATGAGGGCGATGCGGCCGTCGGGCCGGACGAACAGGTTCCCGCCGTGCAGGTCGCCGTGGAACACGCCATGGAACATGGCGCCCTCGAGGAACGAGATCATCGCCGTGCGGATGACGGCTTCTGTGTCGACGCCGGCGGCCTTCATCCCGATGACGTCGTCGAACGCGAAACCGGACAGCCGCTCCATCACCAGCATCCGGCGGGTCACGAGCTCGGGGTGGGGTCGGGCCACGACCCAGTGGCGCTGGTCGAGCTCCACCATCACGCGGGCGATGTCCAACATGTTGGCGGCCTCGACCCGGAAGTCGAGCTCCTCCAGGATCGTCTCGGCGAACACGTCGACCAGCACCGGGGGGTTGGTGAGGGCGGCGACGGGGATGCGGCCCACCATGAGCGGGGCGATCCAGGCCATGGCATGGATGTCCTGACGCACGACCCGGGCGACCTGGGGCCGCTGGACCTTGACGACGACGTCCTCGCCGCTGCGGAGGCGGGCGAAGTGGACCTGGGCGATGGATGCCGCCGCCACCGGTTCGGGCTCGAAGTGGTCGAACACCTCCTCGAGGGGGCGGCCGAGCTCCTCCTCGACGACGCAGCGCACGGCGGTGAAGGGCTCGGCCGGCACCTGGTCGCGGCACTGCTTGAACTCGTCGACCAGTTCGGGCGGGAACAAGCCCTCGCCGGAGGAGATGATCTGCCCGAGCTTGATGTAGGTCGGTCCCAACACGGTGAACTGCTCCCGCAGCCGCCGGGACAGGCCGGCGCGGGACACGCTCGGTCCGCGCCTGCGGTCGGTGGCCCACCACGCCGCCAGCGCCCATCCGAGCCGGAGCCCGGTGCCGACGAATCGCCGGGCGGGCGGCAGGGTGCGACGCCGGGTCAGCACCGGCAGCTCGTCGCGCATCCCGGCGCGGAGCTGGTCCACGACGTCGAGCCAGCTGATCGACGCCCGGTCGAGCACCCACGGGCCGTCGTCGGTGAACGACCAGCGGGCCAGATCCTCGGGCGGGGAGGCCGCTGCCGCCGGGCCCGGGCCCGGGTTCACGACCCGGCCTCAGGTTGCGCCGACTGCGCTGACCTCTGCCGCCGGCCCCCTCGCCAGAATGATGACATCGAAACAACAATGGCACATTGTTGCGGATCCGGGCAAGATGGACGCGACCCGAGCAACCGAGGAGGAACATGACCGAGGACGGCGACAAGACGTGGGAGGTCCGCACGGGGTACGGCGACGTGGTGGGCACGGACCGTGCCGGTGTGCGTGTCTTCCAGGGGATCCCGTACGCCGCCCCGCC
>CAZCJT010000129.1:0-6877 GCA_964498565.1 uncultured Acidimicrobiaceae bacterium | reverse complement strand
GTGCCCAACCCGCTGCGAGGTGCTGCCGCCATCGTGGGCGCCGTCGATGCCGTGTCCCCCGACGGGCGCCTCGGCCGCACCGACGCCCAGCTCGAGGTCGAGATGATCCGGGGCGCCCTGGACGACGCCGGCCTCACCATCGCCGACGTCGACTGCCTGATGACCACAAACGGCATGATGGGCTCACTCGAGCTCGGCGAGCGCCTCGGCGTGCAGGGCCGGTTCACCGACTCCACCATGACCGGCGGATCCAGCTTCGAAGTGCACGTCGAGCACGCGGCCGCGGCGATCGCCGCCGGCCTCTGCGAGGTGGCGGTCATCGTCTACGCGGCCACGCCGCGGGGCGGCAAGAACCCCTTCGCCGGCGGCGGTGGGGCCATGGGCGGCCAGGACTCGGCGCTGTTCCAGTGGGACCTCCCCTACGGGTTGGGCCTCCCGGCCGCCAGCTACAGCCTGGCCGCCCAGCGGCACATGCACGACTTCGGCACCACCAGTGAGCAGCTGGCCCAGATCGCGGTGTCGTTCCGCGAGTGGGCGGTCAAGAACCCCAACGCATACCACCAGGACCCCATCACCATCGACGACGTCCTCGCCTCCCCGCTGGTCGCTGCGCCGCTGCACAAGCTCGACTGCTGCCTCGTGACCGACGGCGCCGGCGCCCTGGTCGTCACCAGCGCCGAACGAGCCCGCGACCTGGCCCGCCCGCCCGTGTACGTGCTCGGCGCCGGCACCGCCCACACCCACGGCATGTCGATCAGCCAGATGGGCGACGTCACCACCACCGGCGCCGCGGTGTCCGGCCCCCAGGCCATGGCCATGGCCGGCATCACCCACGACGACGTCGACGTCGTCGAGCTCTACGACTCGTTCACCATCACCGCGCTGATGACGCTGGAGGACCTCGGCTTCTGCGCCAAGGGCGAGGGCGGCGAGTTCGTCGCCGACGGCCGCCTCGGGCCGGGGGGCGTGCTGCCCACCAACACCAACGGCGGCGGCCTCTCCTACACCCACCCCGGCATGTACGGCATGTTCATCCTCGTCGAGGCGGTCCGCCAGCTCCGAGGCGAGGGCGGCGACCGCCAGGTCCCCGGCGCCGAGATCGCCATCGCCAACGGCTGCGGCGGCGTCCTGTCGTGCACGTCCACCATCGTCCTCGGCACCGAGGCGACCCGGTAGGAGCCCCATGCCCCGCATCGAACCCCCCGTCACCCCCCTGGCCGAGCCGTTCTGGGACGCCACCCGGCGCCAGGAGCTCGTCGCCCAGCGCTGCGACGCCTGCGACCGCTTCGTCTGGTATCCGCGCGAGGCCTGCCCGGGGTGCCTGGGCGCCGACCTGCGCTGGGAGCCTCTGGCCGGGACGGGCACGATCTACTCGTTCAACGTCATGCACAAGCCGGGCAACCCGATGATGGGCGACGAGGTGCCCTACGTCATCGCCCTGGTCGATCTGGACGAGGGCATCCGCATGGCCACCAACATCGTCGGAGCCGCCGACGGCTCGCTGCACTGCGACCAGCCGGTCCGCATCGACTGGTCGGTGACGCTGTCCGATGGCCGGCACCTGCCGGTCTTCCGAACCATCGGCGACTGACCCGCAGGGTCGGAACGCCACCACGACCCAAGGGGGGAACGTGTATCCAGGAGTCCACGCCGAGACCACGCCGGACAAGCCGGCCCTGATCATGGGGAGCAGCGGCGAGGTCGTCACCTACCGCCAGCTCGACGAGCGGTCGAACCAGCTCGCCCGGCTGTGGCGCGACCACGGCCTCGGCCCCGGCGACCACGTGGCGATCTTCAGCGAGAACAACGCCCGTTTCCTGGAGGTCATGTGGGCGGCCCTGCGCTCCGGGCTCTACATCACCACCGTCAACAGCTACCTGTCAGCCGAGGAGGTGGCCTACATCCTCGAGGACTCCGGCAGCCGCTCGCTGGTGACCACCACCGCGAAGGCCGACGTGGCGGCCGAGGCGCTGCGCGACGTGCCGAACGTGACGCTGCCGCTGCTCATCGGCGATGCCGACCCCCGCTTCGAGCCGTACGTCGACGCCATCTCGACCATGCCCACCGAGCGCCTCGACGAGGAGCCGGCCGGCGAGATGATGCTGTACTCCTCGGGCACCACGGGGCGTCCCAAGGGCATCAAGCGACCTCTGTCCGGCAACACCATCGACCAGGGCATGATGATCGCCGCCCTGCTCGGCGGGGTGTTCGGCATGGACGCCGACACCGTCTACCTCTCCCCCGCGCCGCTCTACCACTCGGCGCCGATCGGCTTCAACCTCGGGGTCCAGTCCCTCGGCGGCACGACCGTGATCATGGAGAAGTACGACCCGGTCGAGGCCCTTCGCCTCATCGAGTCGCACCGGGCCAGCCACTCCCAGTGGGTGCCGACCATGTTCGTGCGGATGCTGAAGCTCGAGGAGGAGGAGCGCCAGCGCTACGACGTGTCCTCGATGCAGGTCGCCGTCCACGCCGCGGCACCGTGCCCGGTCGAGGTGAAGCAGCAGATGATGGACTGGTGGGGTCCGGTGCTGTGGGAGTACTACGCCGGCACTGAGCTCAACGGGTTCTGCCTGGTCAAGCCCGAGGACTGGTTGGCTCGGCCCGGGACCGTCGGCCAGCCCCTCATCGGGGAGATCCACATCCTCGACGAGGAGGGCAACGAGGTGCCGGCGGGCGAGTCCGGCACCATCTACTTCGGCGGGGGCCCGCCGTACGAGTACCACAACGCCCCCGACAAGACCGAGAGCTCCAAGGACCCGGGCGGCCACGGCTGGACCACGCTCGGCGACGTGGGCTACCTCGACGAGGACGGCTGGCTCTTCCTCACCGACCGCAAGGCCTTCATGATCATCTCCGGGGGCGTGAACATCTACCCCCAGGAGATCGAGGACTGCCTGATCATGCACCCCAAGGTCGCCGACGTCGCCGTCTTCGGCGTCCCCGACGACGAGATGGGCGAGTCGGTGCTGGCGGCGGTCCAGCCGGCCGAAGGCGTCGAGCGCGGCGCCGAGCTGGAGAGCGAGCTGCGCACGTTCGCCCGGGAGCACATCGCCGGCTACAAGGTGCCCAAGACCTTCACGTTCCTCGACGAGCTCCCCCGCCTCCCCACCGGCAAGCTCTACAAGCGCAAGCTGCGCGACGAGTACTGGCAGGGCCGGGCGTCCCGCATCTGACCGGCGCCCGACCCACGTTCGACCGCAACCCAACAGCAGGAGACACACAACGACATGCCTGGATGGAACTTCGCAGAGATCTGGGAGGCTGCGGCCGACCACCTGCCCGACGCCCCGTTCGCCAAGCAGGGTGACCACGTCCTCACCTGGAGCGAGGCCGACCGGCGCGCCGACGGGGTGGCCCGGACGCTCCTCGAGGCGGGGGCCGGCAAGCAGGACAAGGTCGCGCAGTACCTCTACAACTGCCCGGAGTACCTCGAGACGGTGTTCGCCTGCTTCAAGGCGTCGCTCGTCCCGGTGAACACCAACTACCGGTACACCAAGGACGAGCTGGTGTACCTGTGGGACAACGCCGACGCGGTCGCCGTGGTGTTCCACGGGTCCTTCGTGGACACGATCGAGGCCATCCGCGACCGCGTCCCCAAGGTGAAGACCTGGCTGTGGGTCGACGACGGCAGCGGCCCGTGCCCGGAGTGGGCCACCCCCTACGAGGATGCGGCCAACCGCGAGACCGAGCGGGTGCTGCCCGACCACGGCCGCGACGGTGACGACCTCTACATGCTCTACACCGGCGGCACCACCGGCATGCCCAAGGGCGTGATGTGGCGCCAGGACGACCTCGTCATCGTGCTGTGCGGCACGCTCGGCACGCCGCTGCCCGAGGAGCGCGACCCGGCGGTCCTCGACGCGATGTTCGAGAACCCCGGTGCCGTCGGCATGCCCGCCTGCCCGCTCATGCACGGCACCGGCGCGTTCACGACGTTCTCCGTGCTCTCGGCCGGGGGCTGCATCGTCCTGCTGCCCAGTCGCCACTTCGACCCCGCCGAGCTGCTCGACGAGGTGGAGGCCAAGAAGGTCAACGCCATCGCCATCGTCGGCGACGCCTTCGCCAAGCCGATCCTCGGCGCCCTCGACGACAACCCGAAGCGGTGGGACCTGTCCTCGCTGATGGCGATGACGTCGTCGGGTGTGATGTGGAGCGAGCAGACCAAGCAGGGGCTGCTGGAGCACAACCCCAACATGTTCCTGATGGACGCGTTCTCGTCCTCCGAGGCCCTCGGCATGGGTCAGTCCGTGTCCGGCGGTGGCGCCGCGGCCAAGACCGCGAAGTTCGAGCCGAGCCTGAACACGATCGTGGTCGACGACGAGGACCAGCGGATCACCGAACCCGGGGTCATGGGTCGCCTGGCCGTCGGCGGTCGCCAGCCGATCGGCTACTACAAGGACCCGGAGAAGTCGGCCCGCACGTTCATCATGGTGGACGGCAAGCGGTACTCCTGCCCCGGCGACTACGCCGTGCTGGAGGAGGACGGGTCCATCACCGTGCTGGGTCGCGGTTCGGTGTGCATCAACACCGGCGGCGAGAAGGTCTTCCCCGAGGAGGTCGAGGAGGCCATCAAGACCCATGCCGGCGTCCGCGACGCCGTGGTCGTCGGCGTGCCCCACGAGCGCTTCGGCGAGATGATCGTGGCCGTCGTGGAGCCCAAGGGCGACGCCCCGGCCGAGCAGGACGTCATCGACCACGTGCGCGAGCGCCTGGCGGCCTACAAGGCGCCCCGCCGGGTGATCACGGTGGAGACCATCGGCCGGGCGCCGAACGGCAAGGTCGACTACAAGCGCCTGAAGGAGCATGCCACCACCACGGTGTGACGCCGATGGCGACATGACGGGGCATCGCCCCGGACGGGGTGGGCGGTCGCGACCGCCCACCCCAGCTCAGCTGGCGGACACCGGGATGCTCGAGTAGCCCTGGAGCACGGGGTTGGCGGTGCGCACGGCCGGGCCGGCGGGCTGCAGGTCGAGGCCCCGGTCGGCGAGCGTGTCGAGCACGACCCGCGTCTCGAGGCGGGCGAGCTGGGCACCGAGGCAGTAGTGGATCCCGTGCCCGAAGGCCACGTGGTCACCGTCGGGTCGACCGATGAGGTAGCGCTCGGCGTCCTCGAACACGGTCTCGTCCCGGTTGGCGGCGGCGAAGAGCACGCAGACGTTTGCCTCCGCGGGGATCTCCACCCCGGCCACGGTCGCGGCCTCGGTCGTGCGGCGGAACAGGCCCTGCACCGGCCCGCAGTAGCGGAGCCCCTCCTCGACGGCTGCGGCGGTCAGCGACGGGTCCTCCCGGACGCGCCGCCACTGGTCCGGGTGGTCCCAGAACGCGTGCTGGAGGTTGCCGAGCAGGTTGGTGGTGGTCTCGTTCCCCGCCACCAGCAGCAGCACGCAGAACATCACCACCTCGGTGGTGGAGAGCTGCTCGCCGTCGGGCGTGGCCATGGCGATGGCACTGATCAGGTCGTCGCCCGGCGACTCCCGACGCTCCTCGGCGATGCGCCAGAAGTACTGGAACATCTCCCCGAGATCGGCGCCGACCCGGGCGACATCGATGTCGGCCGCCAGGCTGCCGACGAGGGCGTCGGACCACCGGCGGAAGTCCGCCATCTGGGACGGCGGGATGCCGAGGATCTCGGCGATGAGGGTGACGGGCAGCGGCACGGCGAGCTCGGTGGTGAAGTCGGCCGGCGCACCGCTGCGGATTCGATCGACGAGGTCGTCGACGAGCGTGGCGGCCAGCCGCCGGGCCATCTCCTCCCACTCGGCGATGCGGCGCTTGGTGAAGGGTCGGCTCACGATCCGGCGCAGCATGGTGTGGTCGGGCGGGTCGCTGGCGATCATGACGCGGGACCCGCCCATCTGGTCGAAGCCGAGGACGCCGGCACGCTCGGACCCGCCACCCGGGCCGATGCGGCCGGACATGAACTCCCCGAAGCCGCCGGCCGAGGAGAACACCGTCGGCTGGTGCAGCGCCTGGAGCACGTCGGCGTGCCGGGACAGGATCCAGAGGCCGTTGGCCTGGTCGTGGACCGGCCCCAACCCTCGGAGCACGGCGTACGCGGGGTACGGATCTGCCGAGACATCGGAGGAGAAGAGGTTCGGGACCGTCGGTGGGGTGAGCGTGGGCACGGGGCCTCCCGGAAAGCGAGTTGGCGGTGAGCGTAGGATCTGACCGCGAGACATGCAACAGATTCATGTCTTTGACTCATCCCGCGACGCCCCGGAGGCATCGATGACCGCCCGTGCCATGGTGCTCGAAGCACCGCACACCCTGCGCCCCCGCGAGTTCGCCCTGCCGGAGGTGGGTGACGACGACGCCCTGCTCCGCGTCGAGGCCTGCGGCCTGTGCGGCACCGATCACGAGCAGTACAGCGGCCAGCTGCACCCCGGCCACGCGTTCATCCCCGGGCACGAGGCGGTGGGCGTGATCGAGGCGATCGGCCCGGCCGCCGAGCAGCGATGGGGCGTGTCGCAGGGCCAGCGCGTCGCGGTGGAGGTGTTCCAGTCGTGCCGGGAGTGCGACGCCTGTCGGTCGGGTGCCTACCGGCGCTGCGAGCGCAACGGGCTGGCCACCATGTACGGCTTCGTCTCCGTCGACGTGGGCCCGGGCCTGTGGGGCGGCTACGCCACCCACCAGTACCTGGGACCGGACTCCATGGTGCTGCCCGTCCCCGACGGGCTCGACCCGGTGGTCGCCACGTTGTTCAACCCGCTCGGCGCCGGCATCCGCTGGGGGGCCACCGTGCCCGGCACCGGTCCCGGTGACGTCGTCGCCGTCCTCGGCTGCGGGGTGCGTGGCCTGTCGGCGGCCGTGGCCGCCAAGGAGGCGGGCGCCGACTTCGTGATGGTCACCGGGGCCGGCGAGCGCGACCGAC
>CAZCJT010000128.1:0-6893 GCA_964498565.1 uncultured Acidimicrobiaceae bacterium | reverse complement strand
CAGCGCTGCGGGGTCCCGTCGCCGACGTGCTGCGGGACGCCGCGCCCAGGCGGCCGGCCTAGGAGCGGGATCTGTTGGCCAGCGCGCGCTGGATCTCGCGCTGGGCGTCGCGCGTCGCCTCGACCTCGCGCTTGTCGTGCAGCTTGCGACCCTTGCCGACGCCGAGCTCCACCTTGGCTCGCCCGTCCTTGAAGTACAGGGAGAGGGGCACGATCGACACTCGCTCGAGGTCCACGAGCGTCCGCAGGCGGTCCAGCTCGCGCCGGTGCAGCAGGAGCTTGCGATGCCGGTCCGGGTCGTGGCCGCTGTGGTCCTGGGAGAACAGGTAGGGGGCGATGTGCACGCCCTGCAGCCAGGCCTCCCGGCCCTCGAAGCGGACGAAGCCGTCGGCGATCTGCACCGTGGCCTCCCGGAGGGACTTCACCTCGGACCCGTGCAGGACGATGCCGGCCTCCAGGGTCTCGGAGATGTCGTAGTTGCGCCGGGCCCGCCGGTTGGCGGCGATCAGCGTGGTGTCGGCAGGCGGCATGGCGTCGCGACGCTACCGGGACCCTCCCGGACGCGGTTCACCCGGTTGCCTAGCGTGTCGGGCGGATGCAGCCCTACCCGCCGCGACGACCGGGACCCCCGCCGAACTACACCCTGCGGCGCCTCGTCGCTGCCACCGGGCTCGTTGTCGTCGTCCTGCTGGTGTGGACCGTGCTCGGGCGCCTCACGGGCGGTGACGACGCGGCCACCCCGCTCACCAGCACCACGGTGCCCACGGCCACCACCGTCGCGCTCCGCGAGCCGCCGGCGTGCACGGTCCCCGAGCAGTCCGAACCCACCGCCTACGACCGTCCGGAGGACTGGTTCCGCACGCTCGTCGATCCGATGCGGGCGGTGCCCGAGCAGTACCAGCCGCCCGACCTCGTGCCCGCCTCCGAGGCCGGCTACAGCGCCGAGTTCCAGGTCCGCTCGATCATCGTGGATGATCTCGACGGCCTGCGGAACGCACTCGTCGCCTCCGGCCTGCCGGAGGTCGCGCTGCTCGCCGCCTACCGGTCCATCGCCGACCAGCAGCGACTGTTCGACGCCCGCGTCGCCGAGCTGGGCCAGGCAGGCGCCGACGAGGGCACCGCCCGGGCCGGCCACAGCGAGCACCACCTCGGCACCACCATCGACGTCCGCCCCATCGGGGCGACCGATGTCGACCAGTCCTTCGGCGAGACCGCCACCGGCCAATGGCTCGCCGAGCACTCGTGGGAGCACGGCTTCGTGCTGTCGTACCCGGCCGGCGCCGAGGACGTCACCTGCTACAAGTACGAGCCCTGGCACTTCCGCTACCTGGGCAAGGACCTGGCCGCCCGGGTCCACGAGTCGGGGCTGTCGCTGCGGGAGTACCTGTGGCACTGGGAGGTCACGGGCACCGAGCCTGGCCAGTCGCCGTCGGCACCGCCGCCGCCGCTGCCCACCACGACGGTGCCCGCCGAGGACACCGAGGACGCCGAGGCGACGGAGACCACCGAGGCCGAGGGATAGGTTCGGGCGCCGTGCTGCGCCTCGCTGCCTCCGCCCACGCCGCCATCGTCGGCCACGCCTACGACGGCCTCCCCGACGAGGCGTGCGGCCTCCTGCTCGGCGACCCGGCCCGACACGTCGCCCCGATCTTCCACCCGACGGCCAACGCGGCTCGTTCGTCCCGGGTATACAGCATCGGGCCCCGCGACTACCTCGACGCCGACGACGCGGCCGCCGACGCCGGCCTCGCCATCATCGGCGTGGTGCACAGCCACACCCACACCGATGCCTACCCGTCGCCCACCGACGTGGCCCAGGCGCCGGACCCGGACTGGCACTACGTGATCGTGTCGCTCCGGGACGAGGCCCCGGTGCTGCGCAGCTACCGGATCGTCGACGGCACCATCACCGAGGAGCCCGTGGCCATCGACCACGGCTGATCGGGAACACGAGCCGGTGGGTACATTGTTGACCCACGCGGTCGACTTTCCCAGCCAGCACCACGCCAGGAGCAAGCACCGATGGCAGTCTTCGATTCGGTCCTCGACATGATCGGGAACACCCCCATCGTCGACTGCAGCGCGCTCAGCCCCAACCCCGACGTGCGCATCCTCGGGAAGATGGAGGGCCAGAACCCGGCCGGGTCGGTCAAGGACCGCATCGCCCTGGCCATGGTCGAGGAGGCCGAGGCCGACGGCACCCTGACGCCGGGCAAGACGATCATCGAGCCGTCGTCGGGCAACACTGGCATCGCGCTGGCCATGATTGCCCGGATGCGGGGCTATCCAATCAAGATCGTGCTCCCCGAGAACGTTTCCATCGAGCGTCGGCAGCTGCTCGAGATCTACGGCGCCGAGCTCATCATGAGCCCCGGGGCCGAGGGGTCCAACGGCGCGGTGGCCCGAGCCCGCAAGCTCGCCGACGAGCACCCCGAGTGGGCCTTCCTCTACCAGTACGCGAACGAAGCGAACCCGCTGGCCCACTACCGCACCACCGGCCCCGAGATCTGGGCCGACGTCCCCGAGATCACGCACTTCGTGGCCGGTCTCGGCACCAGCGGCACCCTCATGGGGGTGGGCCGGTTCCTCAAGGAGCAGGACCCCGACATCAAGGTGATCGCCATCGAGCCGCCGCTGGGCGAGCGGGTCGAGGGCCTGCGCAACCTCGACGAGGGCTACATCCCGCCGGTGTTCGAGAAGTGGGGCGGCCAGGAGCTGCTCGATCGCAAGCGCATCGTCCGCCCACGCGAGTCCATCGAGTGGACCCGCCGGCTGTCCGAGATCGGCATCTTCTCCGGCATCTCGGCCGGCGCGGCGCTGGCCGGTGCCGTCAAGGTCGCGGGCGAGATCGAGTCGGGCACCATCGTGTTCGTCGTGTGCGACTACGGCTGGAAGTACATCTCCACCGGCGCCTGGACCGACGAGCTCGACGACGTGGTCGAGCGGGCCGAGAAGATCATCTACTTCTAGCGCCCGGCCCCACGGCGACGGCCGCCGGTGTACGCTGCAAGCGCTTTCAGCCAGCCGAACGACAGGGGGAACCGTCGTGGCGCAAGTGACCCTCGACAAGGTCTCGAAGGTGTACCCGGACGGCCTCGAGGCCGTGAAGGACCTCGAGGTCGACATCCAGGACGGTGAGTTCCTGGTGCTCGTCGGCCCCTCCGGCTGCGGCAAGTCGACCGCCCTGCGGATGGTCGCCGGCCTCGAGGACATCACCCGGGGCGAGCTCCGCATCGCGGGGCGCCGGGTGAACGAGGCGGCACCGAAGGACCGGGACATCGCGATGGTGTTCCAGAACTACGCGCTGTACCCGCACATGACCGTGTTCGACAACATCGCGTTCGCCCTCAAGCTGGCCAAGGTCCCCAAGGCCGAGATCGAGACGCGGGTCCAGCGGGCCGCCGAGATCCTGGAGCTGACCGAGAACCTCGACCGCAAGCCCGGCAACCTGTCCGGCGGTCAGCGCCAGCGCGTGGCCATGGGACGTGCCATCGTCCGCCAGCCGGCGGCGTTCCTCATGGACGAGCCGCTCTCGAACCTCGACGCCAAGCTGCGGGTGCAGATGCGGGCCGAGATCGCCCGCATCCAGCGCGAGCTCGGCGTCACCACGCTCTACGTCACCCACGACCAGGTCGAGGCCATGACCATGGGCGACCGGGTCGCGGTCCTGAAGGGCGGTGTCCTCCAGCAGGTCGACACACCCCAGAACCTCTACGACAATCCCGACAACGTCTTCGTGGCCGCGTTCATCGGCTCCCCGTCGATGAACCTCTACGAGGGCGTCCTCACCCGCTCCGACGACGGCGCCTCGCTGAAGCTCGGGAGCCAGACGCTGGCCGTGCCGGCCGACGTCCTCGAGCGCAAGCCGGGCATGTTGGAGCGCCTGGGCGACACGGTGACGGTCGGCATCCGGCCGGAGGACATGGAGGACGTCACGCTCGAGCCCGACCACCCCCGGGACCAGCTCATCAAGACCGACGTCGAGCTCGTCGAGGCCCTGGGCTCCGAGCTGATGGTGCACGCGTCGATCGACGCGCCAAAGGTGCACTCGGGCGACCCCGACGTCCACGACGAAGGCACGGCCGGTGCGGCCGGGACGCCGCTCGTCGCCCGGTTCAGCCCACGGAGCAGGGTCAGCCGGGGCGAGACGATCGAGGTCGCAATCGACACCCGGAACCTGTACTTCTTCGACTCCCGGACCGGCCTCACCCTTCGCTGAGGGCCCGTCCGTGCCGACCGGTCAGCCCTTGACGGAGCCGGCCAGCAGGCCTCGGACGAAGTAGCGCTGGAGGCTGAAGAACACGACGAGCGGCACGCTCATCGTGACGAACGCGGCCGCGGTGAGCACGTGCCAGTCCTGGCCACGCCCGCCGGAGAGGTTGGCCAGGCGCATGGTGAGGGGATGGGCCTCGGCATTGCCCCCGAGGAACGTGAGCGCCACCAGGTAGTCGTTCCAGGTCCACAGGAACTGGAAGATGCCGAACGCGGCGAGCGCCGGGACCGACAGCGGCACGATCAGGCGCCAGAAGATCGTGTAGTGGTCGGCGCCGTCGATCCGGGCCGCCTCGAAGATGTCCTTCGGCAGTCCGGAGACGTAGTTGAACAGCAGGAAGATCGCGAGCGGCAGTCCGAATCCGGTGTGGGTGATCCACACCGAGACCGCGGTGCCGTTGACGTCGAGATCGGGGAAGATCGTGAAGCTGCCGATGTGGGCGCCGCCGGTGTAGAGCTGCAGCAGCGGGATCAGCGACATCTGCAGCGGCACCGCCATGAGCGACACGACGACGATGAAGAGCCACTTGCGCCCGGGGAACTCCATCCACGCGAACGCGTAGGCGGCGAAGAGCGCGATCGAGATGGGGATCACCGTGGCCGGCAGCACGATGGCGACCGAGTTCAGGAACGCCTCGAACATGTTCGGCGCCGAGCTGCCACCGGACTCGAGCACCGTCTGGTAGTTCTCGATCGTCAGCTGCGGGTTGGTGAAGATCGTCCACCAGCCCTCGGTCTTGACCGCCCGTTCGGCACGGAAGGACGACAGCAGCAGGCCGATGGTGGGCAACGACCACACGGCGACGATCGACCACAGGGCCACGGTCCGTCCCAGGCCCGACGCGCGGTCCGAGGGGAAGTCCTTCTCGACCTGCGGCGACCGCAGGAACCACACCATCGCCAGCGCGGCGACGAGCAGGGCGAGGGGGATGAGGTAGTCGACCGGTCCGCCGCCGCTGGCAGCGGCGGAGATGAGCCCGAACACGGTGATGGCCAGCGCGTGGACGCTGTAGGTCGCCACCATCGCCGGCTGCGCCCACGAGACCCGCCGGAGCAGCAGGACGCCGCCGATCGCCGACCATGCGCCGAGCACCATGACGGCCAGCCCGCCGACGGTGAGCGTCGCGATCTCGTCGGACAGCCCGAACAGGAACCAGTCCATGCCCCACACGAACGCGATGGCGCCGCCGACGATCGACGCGATGGCGAGGATCGTCGTGGTGCGGGATCGGTCGCCCCGGGGCGGGAGCCGGCTGTCGACGACGTGGTCCCGAGGGTCCTCGCCGTCGGGCTCGAGCCGGCGACCGGGCTCGCTCTGGATCGCGCTCACAGCTGTGCCTCCTCGCGGACCCGGCGGACGTTGATGTACATGAGCGGCAGGACGGCGAGGAACAGCACCGAGGCCAGCGCGGCGCCGAGTCCCACGTTGCCGAACCGGAACGCCTGGTCGAACATCTCGTTGGCGATCACGTTGGTGCCGAACTCGCCGTTGGTCATGACCTTGACGATGTCGAAGACCTTCATGACCAGGATGATGAGGGTGGTGACCACCACGAGGATGGTGGAGCGGATCTGGGGCAGGACGATCCGCCAGAAGATCTGGGACTCGGTGGCACCGTCGACCCGGGCCGCCTCGACGTACTCGTCCGGTACGGCCTTGATGGCCGAGGACAGCACGACCATGGCGAACCCGGTCTGGCCCCAGATCAGCACGATGATGAGGAAGAACGTGTTCCATGGGCGGGCTTGGAGGGGGTCGAGAACCGCACCGCCGAGGCCCCGCCAGACGGCGTTCAGCACGCCGATCTGGTCCGAGCCCTGGGGCCGGAAGGCGTAGACGAAGCGCCAGATGATCGACGCGCCCACGAAGCTGATCGCCATCGGCAGGAAGATCAGGGCCTTGGCGATCGACTCACCCTTCACCCGGTCGGCCAGCACGGCGACGGCCAAGCCGAGCGCGGTGGCCAGCGCCGTCACGGCGAAGACCCACCAGAGGTTGTTCCAGATCACGCCCCGAGCCGAGCTGAACAGCGCGAACAGCACGAGGGTGACGCCGACGGCGATGGCCAGCGTGGTCCCCGAGGAGGAGAAGTCGGCACGAGTGCCGATGGCGCGGCCGTTCCTCCTGGCGAGGACGGCGCCGACCGCGAGGGCGAGCAGCCCCAGGAAGAACAGCCGGCTCGTGAACATGTCCACGAGGCCGTCGAAGCCGAAGATGTCGTCAGAGGTGAAGATGTCGACGTACTGGTCGGCGCCGACCATCTCCTCGCCGTTGTTGTCCAGCAGCGACAGGTAGAGCGTTCGCACGGTGGGCACGACGAGGGTCACGAAGATGAAGAGCAGCGCCGGCCCGACGAAGATCCACGGCCGCAGCTTCGCAGCGGCCGAACCCGGCAGCAGGCTGGCCAGTCCGTTGGCGCCGATGAACAGGCCCGCCGAGGCCGCGATGGAGATGACGACCCCGGTGAGGGCGATCATCAGGGCCGAGTCGGACAGCGAGTCGATGAACCAGAACGCCGCCGCGATGCCGAGCAGCACCGCGGCCAGCACGAGCTGCTGGGACGCGTCGGCCTTGGACCCGGTGGCGCCCCGTCGCCGGGGTGTGCCCCCGCCATCACGCGG
>CAZCJT010000127.1:0-6913 GCA_964498565.1 uncultured Acidimicrobiaceae bacterium | reverse complement strand
GGGGCGGGGCGGTCGCCGTGACCCCGCGCCGCCCTGCCTGTACGGGTGCGGCCGACCGTCCAGCGTGCGTGATGGGCCGGGATAGCCTCGGCGCCGACGCGAGGGCTGCGCCCCCTCCCGGTCCCGCCCTCGTGGGACTTCCGCGGATGAGGTCTGACCTGCACTTCTAAGCACCCGGGTCAGGCCGTACAGGCACCGGTTCTGGGACGCAGCTGAGGTCGTGATGGAACGCTGATCGTGGTCCGGAACTAAGGACGCTTCTTCTAAGCGCCCGTCGACGCTCTGGTTTGTCTCTTCCCCGCCACCAGCGAGGGATCGACCCAGGCTCTTTGCTCTGCTCGCGTTGCGTTTGCCAGTCGACAGCCCCAGGAGCTGGGGCAATTGAGCTACCGGGCCGGCTTGAGGTGATCCGGGCACAGCTCCCGAACCGTGAGACCGGCGTTCTGCAAGGGAGCGGCGAAGTGCGAATAGTCGGAGTCGACAGCGTTGACCAGATGGGATCCAGCGGTGAGCGCACCTGCGACCCAGATGCGGTCGTCGTCGTCGAACTTGGCCAGACCCGGGTCATCTGGGAAGTCGTCGTAGTCGTTGCCCGTCTTGGGCAGCGAGACGCTGGGAAGGGTGGCAGCGGCGTCGCGGGCCCAGACGAAGAACAGATCCCCGACACCGGGCTGTCCCGAGTGGTTGCAGTGGGCGGCGTACTTGCCGAGCATTTCGCGGGCGTCATCGAGAACGAGCGCACTGGCGTCCTGACAGGCGACCAGGAAGTCGATACACGCCTCGAGGCAGTCGTCGGTGGCATGGCTGTCGCCGTTGGCTACCACCAGGACATTCTCATCCACCACGTACTGCACGGCGCTATGAGGGGTCTGCGCGCCGGCGGCGGATCCCTGCCTTGGCCAGTGCGGCCGCTTCTCCAAGGGGATCGCCGAAGAACCCGGCAGGCCAGTTCTCGATGTCACCGAAGATGTTGAGTTGCAACCGAGTCAGGCGGGAGGAGCCTCGGTGAAGGTCAGCGAAGTACAGCTCGACATCCTCGTTGTCGAGCGCCTCTTCGGCGACACGCAGTTGGAGACGACGAAGCAGGTGTTCACTGTGACTCTCGACGATCACTTGCACGTTACGGACGGTCGCGGCCTCGATCAGGACATCGGCGAGGCCCGCCTGTACCGCTGGATGCAGGTGGATCTCGGGCTGTTCGAGGAGCACGGTGGAGCCCTCGTCGACGTACGCCAGCAGCACCAACACGGGAAGGATCTGGGAGACCCCGAATCCAACGTCGGTTAGGAAGACCTCGTCCGACTGGCTCGTCCGACGGACGAGCACTCGGTAGATGTCAGCCTGCTCCGACAGCCGCACCACACGAAAGCTGTGCACCAGCCCGAGATCCTTGAGCCACGCTGCGACATGCTCCTCGACGCTGATGCGCTTCTTCGCTCTTCCGATCGAGTTGAACCCGCGTGTGTTCACGCGACCCCGCTCGCCGGCAGCTAGCAACGCTTCGACGGCGCGCTCACCTGCCATCCCGACGTCCTCGGTGTGCGTACCTTTCCAGCGGTACTCGCGACGCGGCAAGCTCCGCAGGGGGCCGAGGTAGTAGGTCCGGTCGCCGAACTGCCGCTCGAGCGCAAGTTCGAGATCGCTGACAAAGCCCGAGTTCTGGAAGTAGCCCACTGCCTCATCTGGGAAGCCGTAGCACTTGACCGGACTGGGTAGCGGCCAAGGGCGACCCGGGGTTCGGCGCAGGTGGTCGCGGCCGTCCAACTCCGCCGTCAGGTCGTACTCGGCCGCAGCACGCCTACCGTGCTTCTTCTTGGAGCGCCGCATGTCCACGCGTGCGACGCCAGCTTCATAGACGAACTCCTCGACCTCCATCGAGCCTGATGCGTTCAGTCCGATCGATGTCGTGAAGTGGAAGTCGGAAGCGCTGAAGAGAATGTCTTCGCCGGTTGTCGGGTCCACAACATCAAGTGGTGCGGCCGTGGACCACCGCACTCCCAGCTCGATCGGCCCATCCCGGTGGCCGTACGTCAGGTCACGAAAGCTGCCCAGTTCCACGAGTGTCCGCTCATCACCTAGCCCGGACCGTTCAGTAGCTGACCGGGTCGGGTCTCTGGCTGGTCGGTGGGGTCGGCGGCTGTGGAGTGCGCCGGCGAGGGGGCTTGTGTGCGCGTCGAAGCTGGCGGTCTCGCGACGGTGTGAGGTGTCGTGGCTTGGGTGTGCTGCTTCGGCCGCCACGGTGCCGGCGCCGCTGTTCAGCAGCGCGCTGGTCGCTGCTGGAGCCGCGCAAACGCTGCGGTGAGCGCGTCGGTCCAGGGCCAGTCATCCGCGAGGCGGAGCTTCACTTGGCGTCCGCTGCGAACGAGGATGCCGGCGACGTGTAGCAGGCAGTAGCGGAGTCGCTTCGGCTCCGCGATGGCGAGGTCACCGTCGAGCAAGAGGCGCTGGGTCCACACGAGCAGGTCTTGGGCGATGAGCACGGTGGTGAGCCAGGCCTGGTTGATCGCGAACGACGCCGAGGGCAGGTTCGCGAGGCCGGTGTCCTTGGCGTCACAGATCCGCCGCTCGACCCGTCCTCGACCCCGGTAGAGGGCTTCGAGATAGCAGATGTCGTCGTCGGTCAGGTCGGTGATGCAGACCTGGAAGCGGTGGCCGTCGATGTCGGTGAAGGTGAGCTGTGCGCCCGGATGGGCGATCTCGCGGCGGGCGATCATCCGGGTCGCGGCCGGCCAGCCCGACAGATCGACATGGTCGGTGATCTCCACGACCTGGGCCCAGTCCCGTTCCTCGGAGCCATCGGCGGAGACCGCTGTGACCCAAGCGTCCGGTGGGAGGTCGATGAGGAGCTGGGCGGTCTCGGCCGTCAGGCGGTGTCCGACGATGAAGCGCACGTCGCGGTCCCGGCAGGCGTCGAGGAACGCGTGGGAGCAGCCGGCGGTGTCGGCCCGCATGATTACCTCGGTGCGGGTGGGGTCGACGGGCAGTTGGAACAGGGCGTCGTCGAGGACCTGGATGTGGTCGGTGGCGGTGCCCGAGCCGGCGTTGCCTCGTCGCAGCAGCCCGGCGAGGGCTTCGCCGGTGGCGTCGAGGTAGGCCATCAGCGGGTGGAACCCGAACCCACGCTTGTAGGTCGGCGCCGCGTGTTCCTTCTCCGAGTGCGCCGTCACCAGCGTGGCATCGAGGTCGATCACGTAGAACCCCGGATCCAGACCACGGGCCCACGCGTTCTGTCGGGCATGGGCACGGGCGACCGCGACCTGTTCGAGCACGTCGTCGTCGACGGCATCGAGGGTGCGCCAGGCGGTCGGGTTCGATGCCACATCCCCGAACAACCGCTGCTGGTTCCGGAGGACCGCCAGGTCGGAGATGCGGGTGCCGCCGTCAGCGATCATCACCGCGAGGTCCCGCAGCACTTCTCCGCGGTCGTGGCCACGGTTCCGTTGCTTGGTCGGTGCCAGAGCGACTGACAGGCCGGTGGTGAGGCCGATGTCGTCGGCCAGGTCCGACACCAGCCGCGCCCCGGCGTGGTTGACCAGACCGCGCCCGCCACCGGTCACCTTCACGTGCTTTCGACCGCGTCTACGCTTCACCTGCGAAGTGCCCTTCTGCTTTGGCTTCTGTTGGCTTCGACACCCACAGAATCCCCTGCCAGGAGGGCAACTTCGCGGATCGGCACCTACACGCCCGACCGGCTTACTGAACGGTCCGGGCTAGTTCAAGCGGTTGAGCGCGGTCGCTGGAGGCGGCTGTCTGCTTCAACAGCAGCAGCATTTGGAGCAGACTCGTCTTCCCCGACGAGTTCGTACCGAAAACGCCTGTGATCCGTGAGAGCCGCATCGACTCCAGGCGCTCCCAAGACTTGAAGTTGGAGGCAGACAGTTCGGTGAACAAGACAGTGCGAAGTTAGGTCACTCCGGGACGCTCGTGTGCGACCACATCGTCGGCCCAACCGCTCCATGAGGCAGCGGCAAGGCTCTTCGGGCCGGGTGCAGCTCGACTTCGGACCTTTCCACTCACCTTGCGCACCCCGCAAGGCATGCTGCGACCATGCCTGACGAGCACGAGACCGATACAGACGCCTATCGCCCGTCCGAGGCGACTCAGCTGCGGAGCGTCATCACGGGCCACCGCGAAGGGCTGGCCATCTGTGCCATCAGCGGCGCTGGCGGCATTGGCAAGAGCTACCTGGTCGAACACGTCCTGTCGTCGGTCGACCCTGCGGGGACGGGATGGATGTCCCTGCGCGTCGACGCCGCCCAGGCACAAGCGCGAGGCGACTTCTTTGCCCTGGTCGACGGGCAGCTCGCCAAACGGAGTCTCGCGCCGCCGGCCGATCCACGCGTCGACTATTTCCCGAAGACGCGGCGCGTGGCTGCAGCGCACCGAGATCTCGTCGCTCGAGTTGTGAAGGAACTCGAGGGCGAAGATGCACCAGAGGATCTGAAGCGTGCGTCCGTCGCAATCCTCAAGGCGGCGCACTTCCTCAACAAGACCGTTCCCAAGACTCGCGAGTACGTCGACCTTGCGAACTACAACCTTGAACCCGACGCAGTCAGCGACAGCATTGATGAGGCATGGGACACCATCAACACGCTGAAGACATTACGAGATTCGGTCTGGTTGCCAGACGTTGTTCGGGATCGGCTCGGCTTGACCCTGACCAGTCGCCTGAGACGTGACCTCTACGGCGTAACCGCCGACGCGGTCATCAGCGACTTGAGCCCTGCGCTGGCTGGTCAGTCTTCCGAGGACTCGCGTCACGAAGCGCAACACGCGATCCCTGGTCTCGATCGGCTCCTCCTCGTCATTGACGACTACGAGGCCCTCGGCGCGACGCTCGGGGACTTCCTGATCAGCTCGCTCATCCCGCGGCTCGCCGAAGCACCCTTCCCCACCATGCTCATCGTGGCGGGGCGAGATGATCTCGAGGACACGAACCCCGGCTGGGGCCAACACTGCAAGCGCTACTTCACCGAGCAGATTCGGCTCCGGCCGTTCGACGCAGAGACCGCAGCGCAACTGATGGCGGCGGAAGGTGTCCCCGAAGGTCGACGCGAGGCCATCTACCAACTCACCCAGGGCTTCCCGCTCCTGCTCTCGTTGGCCATCGAAGAGGCCGCTGCCGACGGAGCCTCAGCCTTGTTCCTGAAACGATTCTTCGAGCGAACGACACGCTGGATGAGCCGCGAGGAGCGCGAGTGGTTCACGCGCACGTGCTACCTCGATGAGGTGAACGAAGACAATCTGCGTCTCGTCTTCCCCGAACAGGACGTCAGCGTGGTCCAGGACTGGTTCGAGGGCGAGGCTTCGATCCGCGACCCGTCAGCGCGAACCTTCCGGGTCCGCCCGCTCATCCGCGAGAAGGTGCTCAGCTACATCGAGGTGCGGTCGCCATCGCGCCACCATGAACTTCGTAGCCTCGCTGAAGCAGGCAGCGCGACACCGTCGTCGTGAGCGGCCGCAGCGGTGCCTGAGCACATGGTGAGATGCGGATAGACGATCAGTGGGACGGTGAGTGGGACAGCGCCCCCCCGTGGTACCCGTTGGCGCCGTCTGCCTCGGAGCCGGACGTCGAGATGTTGGACCTGTTGTTCTCGGTTCTGGCAGAGATCAGCCCACGTCACGCCGAAGTGTTGTGCCGCCGACTCGGTCTCGGCTCCCTGCGCTCGCACACGCTTCAGGACATCGGCGAAGAGTTCGGCGTCTCGCGCGAGCGAGTACGCCAGCTCGAGAGCAAGGCCCTCGCCCGGCTCGCTGGGCATGTGACTCGTCGAAAGCGTTCAGCATCGGACGAGCCCACTGCGCTGCTTGCCGAACGTCTGGAGCGAGCGTGCCGGGCGTTACCTCGACCGGACAGAGGGCGTTACTTCGCAGTCAACTTCCCCGATGCACAGCGGACTGTTCTGGGCCGCGTTCTTGCTCGCGTCGTCCAAGGCGTCCGGGAAACCGACGTCGTCAGTTGGCTCGCAGGGTTCGAGGAACTGGAGCTGGCTCGGGAGAAACAGCGCCTCGCAGCCGTCAACGCCGCACAGCGAGCTGCGATCGCGAAGGCCCGGCTCGCCACGCTCCTTGACGGAGTCGCCTGGCCGGCCACGACGAATAGCAGCGCCTGGCTGCACCTGTCGCCCTGCAGACCCCCCAACGAGGACGGCGGCCACTTCTTCTCGACCAAGCTCAACCGAACGGTCGGATTCGACAGCGGACTTGAGGCTTCGTTCTTGGACCTCTTGGAACGAACACCGTCGGTCACCGACTACTGCGAGCAGCCCCTCGCCATCCCGTACCAGTGGTTCGATGGCCGACATCGGTACGTGCCGGATTTCGCCGTACGGATGAGCGACGGCGCACTCGTGTTGGTGGAGATCAAGCCGAGGGTGCAGTGGGCCGATGGCATCAACTTGGCCAAGTGGAACGGCGCCATCCGTTGGTGCGCAACGAAGGGCTGGGGTTTCCTGGTGACCGATGGACGGTCGCACCCTGGCACCTTGTTGGGACGAGCCAGTGCCGCCGACGGTGCTCTCCTAGACCGGCTCACGGAGAACGGCCCAGCTCGCTGGCCCGCGACGCAGTCGGGATGGTTCGGCACCAACCGGTCATGGGACGTGCTGCTTGCGACCGCCCTCCGGTATGGCTTCGCGCTCCAGCGTGGGCCGTTCGAGGTGCGGCGCGCTCGACACTCACCGTGGCTCGACGCACTCCCCACGCCCGGGCCGTAGCGGTACGTGCAGCCGTCAGAGATGGAGGGGACCGCTAGCGATTGCGCCGCTGGTGAGCCCACGAACGATCAGGCCTCTCACGAGGCAGGAACTACCGGGCCCTCGGTAGGAGAGTCCTGATGCTGTTGGAACTCGACGTCCTGCTGGGCTTGCCGCGCTTTGACGGACAGGTTCGCTGTGTTGATCATGCCGCCTGA
>CAZCJT010000126.1:0-6924 GCA_964498565.1 uncultured Acidimicrobiaceae bacterium | reverse complement strand
CCCCGCCGACCTCGAAGAGCGCCCGCTGGAGGATCGCCCGGCCCCCCAGGTGGCGGGTCACGACGACGGTGAGCCACGTCGAGAGGATCCCGACGAGCCAGGCCAGCGCGCCGCCGCCGTGCTCCACGAGCCACGCGGCCGTGGACTCGGTCGAGCTGGCCGGCGACACGACGGGCGCGGCCACCGGAGCGGCGACAGCCCCGGCGTCGGCCAGGAGCGGCACCGCCTCCTGGCAGTAGGCCGCCGAGGTCGCGAGGGCGAGGAGCGAGAGCACGAGAGCGATGAGCAGGGTACGCATGGATCCTCCTACGGGATGAGACGTGGAACGAGCGAGCCGGCGAGCCCTGCGAGCGCGCCGGCCACCAGGAGCACGGTCGCCTTCGTCGCCGCAAGGCCCGCCCACCGCTCCCTGCTGACCGCGTTCTGCTCCGACTGCCGCTCGGCCCGCTGCTCCTGCGTCGCCAGCCGCTCGCGGGTCTGGGTCTGCTCGGTCTCGACGCGCGCGAGCGAGTCGGCGGCCCGGGCGACCTGGCCCTGCAGCCCCGAGACGTGCTCGGACAGGCGCTCGACGGCCGTGGTGATGCTGCCGATCTGGCCGGCGAGCTCCGCCCGCAGCGCCCCGAAGGCCCTCTCGAGCCCAAGGACGAGATCGAAGACCTCTGCCTGCGAGGCCATGCCGGGTGCTGGCGTGGGCGACGAGGACGCCTGCGGGAAGCCTCCCTCGGGGAGGGGCACTCCTGCGGGGGGCGTTCGGGTCGGGCGGGCGGACACCCTAGCCCTCGACGACCTGCGGGTCGGGGTTCGTCGCCGCGGCGAACTGCTCCTCGAGCCAGGCCCGGCCGCGCGCCTTGGCCTCGTCGAGAGTCAGGCTCCCGTGGTCCGCGCCGAGCACGCGCGCGGGACTGGTGTAGCGGGAGAACGCCTGCGCGTAGTAAGCGCCGGGGCTGCCGTCCTCCTGGTACGCCTTGACCGCGCGGATCGGGCATTCCACGACGAGGATGCCGGCGGCGACGTAGACGCGGGTGTCCTCGAGGAGCGCCTCCCACTCCCGGGCGAGGCCGTCGGTCTGCGACGTGAGGGTCTTCCGCATTGGCTACCTCTGATCCGTGAACAGAAAGTACACGCCGGTGTGCGACGTGACCGCGTTGTGAACGGCCTGGCCGGAAAGCACGGCGCCTGCCGCAAACGGATAGAGACCGCGCGCGCATTCCAGCGACACCGGCCCCTTGCCGCTCGAGATCGCCGGCGTGACACACCCGGCGACGGGCGTGCCGTCGATGACTGCCTGCGCGTACGAGTTGCCGGTCGCGATTGCCGCAACGGCCGCGTAGTATTCGAGGTACGTGATCGACCCCGGGCCGCGCGCCGGACGGCCCGCCGGGCCAGACCCCGATATGCCAAGCGCCGTAGTTCCAGTGCCCACCGCGGTCGCCTGTCCGGAAACGAAGTAGCCAGACGTCGAGTCGGTCGTCGGCTCGCGCACCCACGCCGCCCCGCTCCAGCGCAGCTCGATCCCGTCGCCCACCCGCTGCAGCACGTACGGGATCCCGCTCGCCGTGACCGTCGCAACCTGCCCGCTCGCCCCGAGGGCGCCGAGGAGGACGGTCTTGCGCTGTCCGGTGAAGGTCCCGTCGGCGAGGGTGATGGCGTTGGCCGCGGCGTCCGTGGTCAGTAGCGTGCGGCGGTTCGTGAGGGTCGCCGCGCCGTCGCCGGTGAGCGCCTGGTCCGCGCTGTACTCGTAGTCAAGTTTGTCTTTGTCGGCTGCGTTGAAAAGGTGCGCGGGGATCGTCGGTCCAGTCGGGGCGGGCACGGCTAGCCCCTCCGCTGGAGGTGGACCGTGACCGTGGTCGAGCCCTCGCGCTTCACGGCGATGTAGCGCGTGGCCCAGTCGGACGGGAGGTGGACGAAGACCCCGCCGCCGTTTCGCGCCCAGGTCACCAGCGAACCGTCCGTGGTGGCGATGGCGTTCGTCGACGCCTCGCCGCGCTTCACCCAAGCGTTGCCCCCGTCCACCTGGACCTCCCAGAGGCCGGCTGGGAGCGCGACCGAGCACGAGACGGAGTCACTGCTCAGCGTGAACTGGTAGTGCTCGCCGGTCTCACCGGCGGCCCAGGATCGATCTCGGGCGGTCATGGCCCGAGCGTGGCGGGGTTTCCAGTCAGCCGCGACAGGCCGGCCGGCTACTGGCCGCCGTCGTACGTGTACTCGATCCCGTAGATCCGGGCGTTCGCCTTGTTCGTGTTGATCTCGATTGCGAAGAACTCGTCGGCGCCGACCGTGAGGGTCAGCCCGGTCTGCCCGACGGTCTTGAAGGCGTCCGTGGCCGCGTCGTCCTGGACCGCCTCGTTGCGCTCGGTGCCGTCAGAACCGTCGAAGATCTTGAGCTGGCAGTGGACGCCCGACTCCGCGCCGTCCGTCCAGCAGTAGACCTTCCACGACAGCAGGCGATGGGTCGGCTCGAGCGGCAGGCTCACGTAGGCAAAGGCGTTCTGGCCGTCCACCGCGGCCTGGTAGATGTAGCCGGTCGGACTGGAGTCGGACCACTTGGTCGCGTCGGTCTGCCGGGCGCTGAGCGCGCTGACGTGCTTGGTGTGCGTTCCGTAGACCGACCAGTTGATCCACTGGCCGACGAGGTTCATCCACCAGTTGAGCCAGTTCCTCGGCGGCTTCTCCCGATAGGCCCAGCCGATCGCCCGCTTGGCCACCGGAGGGGCGAGCTTGTTCGACTGCCCGGACAGGCCATCGGTGTCGGCCGACGTCGCCCAGGTCGGGAAGGTGGCGGGAGCGTCCATGCGATCTCCTAGTCGTCGTAGATGTCGGCGAGCTCGCCGTGCTCGGAGTTGGTCCCGCCAGAAAGCGCGGAGTTGACGTGCGTCGCCACCGTCGGCGAGCAGTGGAGTAGTTGTCCGTCGACCGTCGCGTCCGGGAGCGCCTCGCCGACCACGATGTCGGTGTCAGAGCCGTCCAGCGTTGCGGAGACGACGCTGTAGGCGCTGTCGTTGCCGGTCGACCCGGTGATGCGGAGGCGCTCCCCGGCGGCCCACTCGCTCGTGCAGTCGCCGGCCACCGTCAGGGCCTTGCTCGCCTGGTCGACCCCGGTGATCGCGTAGCCCTCCTCGAACCCGAAGCCGTCCTCGTCCCCGATGCCGGTGGTGATGTTCTCGAGGATCATGGGGTTGGCGGCGCCCACGGCGGTGCCGGCGTAGGTCTTGTCGAGGACCACGTCCGTATTGCCCGAGGCGAGAGAAGAACTGACCACCGTGGCGCCGTCGAGCTCCACGGTCCCGGAGGCAACGCCCACCACGCGGACGCGGTCGCCCGCGGAGAACCGCGCCGTCGCGTCCCCGAGCGCCGTCACGGTCGCCCCGGAGATCGACTGCACGGCGTGCCATCCACCGTCGGGGCCGCATACGAAGGGTGTCCCGCCCACCGCCACGACGTTCATGCCGATGCCCTCGCGCGGCATCTGGCAGAGGAGTCGCCGGTGGATCGCCTCGAGCTGGGTGCCGTGGACGTAGAGCGTCAGGGTGAGGGGGAAGATCTCGAGGAGTTGCGCCAGCGTGACCCCGGCGAGACCGCTGGCCGCCGTCAGGATCTGCTCGATGGTCCCGGCGCTCGCGTTGACCGCGGCCTTGAGCCCGATGGCCTCGCGGTAGACGGCGTCCGTCATCCCGTCGCGGGTGATGCCCACGAGGCCGCCGAGCTTGTCGAGCTGGTCGCCGTAGGCGTTCGCCAGCCGGCGGAGGAGGTGGCACTTCCAGAACTCGCCCTCGATCTCTTGGCCGCCGCGCGGGGCGGTGCCGAGCCCGGCTTTCACGCAGGCGAGGATCTGTGCGTCCGACAGGCTCTCAGGCAGCTCGTAGAGATCCTGCGACACGAGGAGCGCCCGGACGTCGTCGGCCGAGGACTCAAGCGCGACGGCCGCCCCGTCGTAGAGGTAGAGCGCGACATCGCCGAGCGTCGTGCTCGGAGCCGCCTGCAGGGTCTCCCGGGCAGCCGTGATGGTCGCTGCGCCCGCGGCCCCGAACAGGGTCGCCAGTTGAGTCGTCGAGCAGGCGAAGGGCGGCATGGCCGGCGACGTCGAGGCCGCCTGGATCACGTAGACCGCATCGTCGTCCGCCCACGCGCCCTGCAGACCGAAGAGTCCCTCGAGCAGCCGCGTCCAGTTCGTGCGGTCGATCGCCTTGGGCAGGAGCGCCCCGGCCTGCGCGGCGTGGTCGCGGATCTGCGTGAGGTCCGAGTCCGAGGGCGTGGCCGCGCCCGAAACGGACGACGCGCCCACCGGCGTCGGAACTGGCTCCGGGGCCGGGTCTGAGGCGACGGTCCAGGATGGCCCGCTCATGCGGTGAGCTCCACGTAGTTACCCGCCGCGTCGATCGCGTCGACCTCGAGCTGGACGGTCGCCCCTTGCGGCCAGCGGCCCGCGGGTTTGAAGGAGAGGTGGTAGGGGCTCGCCACGGTGCCGGCGCCCGAGATCGTGCCGTGCGCGGCGAAGCGCCCGACGAAGGCGCTGCGCAAGTAGACCGGCACCGGGTCGGCCTCGCCCGAGATGGTGACCCAGACCGCCACCAGGGTCAGCGCCGAGGCGGCGTCGTAGACGTCGCACTCCACGAGGTCGTCAGGCTGTAGGGTTGCGCTCGCCGGTAGAACGCTCGTGATGATGGGGTCGGTGATGTCGGGCACGGCGGTGGCCGAGTCGACAACCCAGTCGCGCCCCGAGCGCTCAACGGAACCGCCGGACTTCGACGGCGCTGCGGACGAGGGCCACGGCAGGGCGCAGTAGTTCATCTGGATCCAGCGCGTCCCGTCCACCTCCTCGATGACGTCGCCGTTCTGAGCAAGCCCACACCAGCGCGCCATCGAGCCGCACCCGCGCATGCCGGCCTGGCCGTCGGCGGGCGCGCGGCCGTAGATCATGGGGACGAGCTCGTAGGCGCCGTCGATGGGGTCGGCGATCGAGCCGCCCGGCTCGGGAGAGCGCACCGTCGCCCCGACGGAGTAGGCGGTGTAGAAGGCACAGAGCGGCGTCCACGCGGCGCCGGCAAGCCCGTACTTGTACCAGGACCTCGGCGGCCGGCCGTTGTTCGTGTTGCTGAACTGGTAGGTCGTCCAGGAGCCGCTGAAGCCCGAGCCGTTGCTGGAGTCGGTGTAGAACACGTAGGGCGCGGCGTCTGCAGGAGCTCTCGACGAGTACGCCAGGCACTCGATCATGAAGGCCGAGTTGCATGAGCCGCCCGCCTTTGGGTACGAGCCGGCCCAGACCCGGTAGGGCGCCACGTCCTCGGCGACGCAGTGGTAGTAGTAGGAATCGTCCGCCCCGCCAAGGAGCGCCGCGTAGCCGGGCGCCGCGTCGGTCCCGCTGCCATGCTGGAGTTGCCCGTCGGTCGCGGTCGGCACGCGCGTCGCGCCCGGGCTCCCGCCGACGTGCCCACCCGAGATCGAGACCGTGATGCGGACCTCGCCGCTCGACTGCTGGATGCAGACCTCGAGCCCGTTGGGCGCGCGTAGTCGCCGCCACGCGCCGGCGTTCGCCCACCCGCCGGCCCCCGACCCTGCGCTCGTGATCTGGTCGCCGCTGGCGTTGTAGGTCGTGCCGTCGCTCGAACTGGGCACGGTCCAGCCGGCCGCCTTCATGGCCCGCATGAGGGCGTACGCGGCCGCCGCGGCGGTCGCCGGCGTCAGGTTCACCGACGCCGATCCGTCCTCGAAGGTGCCGCGCCAGGCCACGTTAAACCCCCGACACCGTGCAGCGCGCCTCGTCGAAGCGCGCCACCTGGGTGGCCGACACGGCGATCGTCGTCGAGACGGTCGGGCTCGCCGAGGTCGCGATCTTGACGGTCACGTTCTCGAGGCCCGGCACCGCCAGCACGACGGCCGCGGCCAGCCGACTGGCGATGACGTTCTTCCCGCCCGCGAGGGTGTTGCCGTAGGTGACGACGGCCTCCTTGATGGCATCGGCCGCGGACACCGGCAGATCCTCCTCCGAGTAGAGGGTGTCCACCGTCACGTCGACGTAGATGTCCAGGTCGGTCGGGCGCGAGAACAGAATCGTCCGCTGCAGCCCTTGGCTGTCGGTGATGACTTGCACCGAGTTGCCGTAGGTCTGGACACCCGCGGCCTTGTAGGTGTAGATGCACTCGGCGATCGCGTCATCGTCGCCACCCGTCACCACGCACTCGATGGAGTGGGCCGGCCTTCCCGCGTCGTCGGCCGCCCCGGTATCGTTCCGGTAGACGACGACGTCGTCCACCCCGGCCAGCGCGGCCAGGCGGGTCTCGATTGCGAGCGTGCGGAGCGACTCCGATCTCCGCTGCCTGGCGTCGACGTCGGTCTCGAGGAGGTTTCCCTCGTCGGCCGCGAGCAAGTTGGTGGTCGAGGTCCATCCGGAAACCGGGGTCGCGATGATCGTCAGGCTCGCGGCGAGCGCCTCGACCGGGCCGTCCACGACGCACTTGACCTGGTGGGGGACGGAGACCTCGCCGAGCGCGATGGTCCCGCCGCCCGAAGCGGACACGGCGAGCGAGAACGAGAAGTCCCCGGCGTCGCCGGCGCCAGCCGGGAGCGCGTAGCCCGTCAGGGTCACGGTCGCGCTGGACGCGCTCGCCCCGACGTAGCCGCGGAGGTTGCCGGCCACGGTCGCCGACGCGATCGCCTCGGCGACGGTCACCGTGGTCTGGCCGCCGGAGTAGACCACCGACGCCACCGTGTAGGTGCCGTCGTTCGCCGAGCCGCCGGTCACGCGGCAGCGCTTGCCCGCCGTGAAGTAGTCGGCGCAGTCTCCGTTCGCGCTGAAGGTGCGGTTGCTCGTCGAGACCGCGGCGACGGGGATCGCGGGGTCGATCTCCGCCGCGAGGGCTGCGGCCACGTTGGCGTCGACGTCGTAGGTCCCGGCCGCCACCGTGCGCGCGCGGCCGTCGATCGTCG
>CAZCJT010000125.1:0-6991 GCA_964498565.1 uncultured Acidimicrobiaceae bacterium | reverse complement strand
CGTCGCGGCCTGCCGGGACCGGCAGCTCGGACGACGTCCGGCCCGGGCCGGACGAGGACGGCAGCGGGGGCCGTGTCGGGGCGCGGGCTGGGGCACGGGTCGAACGTACCCAGCGGCCGACCCGGTGTCGCCCTGTTGACGTCGTGTCAACGTGCTCGTGTTGCGTACTCTGCCGACCATGACGGTTCGGGTCGGTGTGTTCGGGGCCGGCGGCCGCATGGGTAGCACGGTGTGTGCTGCTGTCGCTGCGGATCGTGCGTGCGAGCTGGTCGCCGCCGTCGACCCGCACCACGAGGGGATCGACCTGCACCTGGTCGCCCGGGGCGCCGACGTGCCCGCCCTCACGGTGGCGGGCGACGCCGAGGAGTTCGAGCGGGCCGAGGTCGACGTCGTGGTCGACTTCACCCACCTCGAGGCGGCCCGGCACAACCTGGACTGGGCCGCGGCGCACGGCGTGCACGCCGTGGTGGGCACCACGGGCTTCTCCACCGGCGACCTGGACGGCTTCCGGGCTGCGTTCACGCGGTCCAACTGCATGGTGGTGCCGAACTTCGCCATCGGCGCCGTGCTGATGATGCGCTTCGCCGAGCTCGCCGCGCCGTGGTTCCAGACCGCCGAGGTGCTCGAGTACCACCACGACGACAAGATCGACGCGCCGTCGGGCACGGCGATGCTCACCGTCGAGCGCATGGCGGCGGCGTCGGACGACTGGGCCCCGGACCCCACCGAGAAGGAGGTCCTCGACCATCCCCGCGGCGCCGACGGCCCGGGCGGGATCCGCGTCCACTCGGTGCGCATGCGGGGCATGGTCGCCCACCAGGAGGTACTGCTCGGCACGGACGGGCAGACCCTCTCGATCCGCCACGACTCCTACGACCGGTCCTCGTTCATGCCCGGTGTGCTGCTGGCCGTGAAGGCCGTGGCCGACCGGCCCGGGGTGACCGTCGGCCTCGACGAGGTCCTCGGGCTCTAACCCGACTCGGCCTCGGGGCCTGCGGTGGGCGGCACCGCCGCGACCGCCGGGCGCTGGACCGGCACGCCGTTCATCTCGGCCCAGTCCAGGCCGAACTGCATCCGCTCGGCCACGCCCGGGTGGCTGGCGTTGAGGCGCTCCCACCAGCCCGGCTCGAGGTCGGACTTGTTGAGCGCCACGAACGACGGCCACATCGCCACGAAGCTGCTCGGGTCGCCGAGCAGCTCGAGCGCCTCGAGATCGGCTTCGCGCTCGTTGTGGCGCGACACCCAGGCCGACACCAGCCCGAGGCCCGCCATCGGGATCCCGAGCCCGAGCAGGAACAGCGGTGCCGCACCCGGGTCGCCCAGGTCGTCCACGCCGGCCCACCCGAGCACCGAGTCGCTGCCCACCACGTACTGCACGAAGGCCAGGGCCACCAGCATCTGGAGCCCGGCCAGGGGGAACGTCTTGGGGATGTGGTTCAGGCGGTAGTGGCCGATCTCGTGGGCCACCACCTGGGCGACCTGCTCCAGCGTGAAGGCCGGGCCGTCGGGGCCCTCGAGCATGGTGTCGTACACCACCACGCGCTTGGTGGGCCCGAAGCCGGCGACGAAGGCGTTGCCGCGACGGGACCGCTTGGAGCCGTCCATGGTGTAGACGCCCTCGATGCTGGTGCCGGCCAGGTCGGCGATCTCCTCGATGCGGGTGCGCAGCGGCCCCGGCTCCATCGGGGTGAACTTGTTGAACCGGGGCATGATCAGCACCGGGTACACGAAGTTGAGGAACAGGGCGATGGCGAAGAACACCAGGCCGCCCACCAGCCACCACGTGTCGAAGGTGCGGATCGCCCAGAAGATCGGCACGAGCAGCAGGCCCGACAGCACGATGTTGAGCAGGAGCCCCTTCACCTGGTCTCCGGCCCACAGGCCCGCGCTCTGGTTCGACAGGCCGTGGCGGCGGTCGTGGACCATGGTCGCCCACCAGTCCGCCGGGAGCAGCACGATCTGGGAGATCACGGCGAAGACGCCGGCGACCACCACCAGGCGCAGCGCCCACGGGCTGCCGTCCACCCGACCGTCCACCTCGGGACCGAGGTCGAGCAGGAAGATCAGGGCGAGGTCGACGGCGCCGACCACGACCTTCGCCACCAGGTCCACCCGCTTGCGCGGGCGGCTGTAGGCCCGCAGCTCGGCCAGCTGGCCCGGGTCGAAGAAGTCCTCGTTGCGGGCCGGGGTGCGGGCCCCGAGCGGCGGATGCGCGGAACGCCGGCGGCTGGTGGTGGCGGTCATCGCTCGTCCTCGGCCTGCTCGCGCTCGGCCGGCTCGGCGAGCTCCTCGTCGATGTGCACGAGCTGTTCGATCTCGCCACCCCGGCTCACCTCGCCCCGCAGGCTGATGGCCACCAGCACGGCGGAGGCGCCGATGAACCACCAGCGGTACTCACCGACCAGGTCCTGGAACCGGTCGATGGGGGACTCGAACGTCTCGCCGAGCCGCCGGATGAGGTACAGCCGGCCCAGCGTGCCCATCAGGTTCAGGCCGAAGAACATGCTGATCCGCATGCCGGCGGCCCCGGCGAAGAGGCAGATGAAGTTGTTGGGGGCGATCACGACCAGCGGCCAGGCCGCCTTGCCGAAGACGTGCTGGGCGCGGCGCAGCATCGGTCCGTAGGACGGGGCCTTCTGGTCCATCCAGGCCAGGGCCCGGTCGCCGTACCAGTAGCCGAGGAGGAAGAACAGCGGGTCGGAGACCAGCAGCCGCATGGTGCCGACCCCGTAGTAGCTGAGGGCGTCGAGCTGGTCCGAGACCAGGATCAGGTAGCGGTTGATGCTGCTCAACGCGATCAGCAGCAGCGGGTGGTCCTCCTGCAGCGTCGGCCACGTCACGTTGGCCACGTTCGAGCAGATGACGAGGAAGACCACGGGCGCGACGAGGAGCTTCAGCGTGTGGGGGCTCGGCGGGTGCCGCACCACGGCTGGCTGCTCGGTCACGGGCGCGCAGTCTTGCAGGCCACCTCGGACCGGCACCGGCGGGACCGCGGGCCCCGCGCGACCGGACGGGCGGAAACCACCCGATCGAGCCATGGTCGCCAACGGTCACGTCGTGTGACGTTGGGTGGCAGAGAGGGCACGGAGGGGGAGTTGCGGGTGCGAATGAAGATCAAGGCCGTGGTGGCCGCCCTGGTGGCGATGGTGACGTTGGGGATGGCGATGCCCGCCGGCGCCGGGTTGCTGTCCGACAGGACCACGACGAGCGGGTCGACCTCCCGCTACGACGACCCGTTCTTCCTGAACTGGGCCAGCTACCTGCCGTCGACGTCGCCCGACACCTACGTCGCCTCGACCGCCGACGTGTGCAAGCACGGCCAGGACATCTGTGTCGACAAGGTGATCGGCGAGATGACCGAGCGCTACAACGCCCTCGGCTGCGACCACGACTCGACGTTCGCCTTCACCTACCTCGTCACGACCCAGGAGTACCGGCGAGCAATCGAGGACCCGGCCTTCTTCTCCGACAACGCGTTCATCAACCACCAGGACGCGCTCTTCGCCGACTACTACTTCGACCAGTTCGACGACTGGCATCGGGGTGCGATCGCCGACGTGTCCCCGGCGTGGCGCATCGCCTTCCATGCGGCCGAGAACGAGGACGTGATGGGGCTCGGCGACGTGTTCCTGGGCATGAACGCCCACATCAACCGGGACCTGCCCTTCGTGCTCGCCGAGATCGGCCTGGTCAAGCCCGACGGCACCAGCCGCAAGCCCGACCACGACCGGGTCAACGACTTCCTGGCGGCCACCAACCAGTACCTGCTCACCGAGGCGGCCAGGTACCTCGACCCCACGCTCGACGACGTGGAGATCCCCGGCACCACGATCGACAACAGCACGACGGCGCAGGTCATCGTGGCCTGGCGGGAGCTGGCGTGGCGCAACGCCGAGCGACTCGTGGCGGCGGGATCCGACGCCGAGCGGGCGGCGGTGGCCCGTCAGATCGAGCAGACCGCCGCGCTCGAGGCCGTGGCCATCCGCGAAGCCTTCCGGTACAACCCGATCCACACGCTCCTCGGCCAGGACGCCGCCGCCCGGAACCGGTTCTGCGGGTCGCACTTCCAGCTTCGCTGACACCGGAGCGCGAATCACGGAACCCGCGGTCGGGTCCGTAACCTCGGCTCCGGTGTACCGGTTCGCCATCCGCCCGCTGTGGATCCTGTCGCACGTGTTCGCCGTGGCGGTGGTCGTGAGCTTCGTGGCCCTCGGACTGGGGCAGCCCGACCGCCACGACGAGCGGGCCGAGCGCAACGCGACGGTGACGGCGCGCCGGGACCTCCCGGCCGTGGACGTCGCCTCGGCGCTCGCCGAGACCGGCGACCCAGCAGACCTCCGCTTCCGCACGGTGTCGGCCGAGGGCACCTTCGGGACCCGCGATCTGCTGGTCGACAACCGGTCGAAGGACGGGCTGCCCGGCGCCTGGGTCCTCACGTCCATGCAGATGGCCGACGGCACGACGCTCGTGGTGAACCGTGGCTTCCAGTTCAGCGACGGCGGGCGGGTCGACCCCCGGCCGGCGCCGGCGGGGGCGGTCGATGTCGAGGGCACGGTCGCCACGTGGGAGGACGGCTCGTGCGGCGTGCGCACCAGCCCCGACGGTGAGCCGGTGGGCATGGCGTGCCTGGGGCGGTCGACCGCCGAGGAGGCGTTCGGCTCCGAGGTCCTGCCCGTGGTCGTGCAGAGCGAGTCCTCGGAGCCCGCCGGCTCCGACCTGCTCGTCCCCGTGCCGGCGCCCGAGCTCGACGCCGGTCCCCACCGCAGCTACGCGTTCCAGTGGTTCACGTTCGCCGCCATCGTGGCCATCGTCTACCCGTTGATCCTGCGACGGGTGGGGCACCGCGTCGGCGAGCAGGTCGACGTGCCGGCCGACGACGTGCCGGCCGGCGGGTCCCCGGTCCTGCGGTGACCACCCCGGCCAGCGTCGCCGAGCGGGCCATGGACGCCACGTACGGGGAGGTCGCAGAGCGGGGGTTGGGTGCGCTGACGGTCGAGGCGGTGGCGGTCCGGGCCGCGACTTCCCGCGCCACGCTGTACCGCCACTTCCCCGGCGGCCGCGACGAGCTCGTGGCCCGCACGATCGATCGGGAGGTCGAGCGCTTCTTCGTCGGCGTGCTCGGGTCGGCGCCGGATCCGGGTGCGCCGGCGGTGGACCACGTCGGTGGCGTGATCGCCGCTGCCGACCGACTGCTCGGCCAGCACACGCTGCTCCAGCGGCTGCTCGTGGAGGAGGCCGACGCGATCGTGCCGTCCCTGGCCACCGTGCACCCGCTCATCGCCGGTGCGCTGGCTGCGCACCTCGGGTCGGTGCTCTCGGCGGCCGACCAGCGTGGCGAGCTGCGTCCCGGCGTCGACATCGCTGCCGCCGCCGACCACTGCGCCCGCCTCGTCCTCAGCTACGTCGGCAGCGCCGGGACCTGGCATCTGCAGGATGCCGCAGCGGTCGAGCGACTGGTCCGAGACCGGCTCCTGGTGGGGATCGTCGAGTCGAGTGCGTGACGGACGTCACGCCCGGTGCGCGTCGACCGTGAGACAGTTCCTGGCGTAGTGTCTCACGGTGATGGGGGCGATCTCGATGAGCGATGCACCGGTGCGGCCCCGCACGACCGCGACCGTCGAGGACCGCATCCGCACGGCCGCGCTCGAGTGCATCGCCTGCCACGGGATCACCCGCATGACCGTGGACGACGTCGCTCGAGAGGCCGGGGTCTCCCGGGCGACGCTCTACCGGACCTTCCCCGGCGGCAAGGGGACCCTCGTCGAGGCCGTGCTCGGCCGGGAGCTGCACCGCTTCTTCGCTGAGCTGGCCGACGAGCTCGCCCGCCACGTCGACGCCGAGCCGCTGCTCGTCGCCGGGGTCGGCCGCTCGCTGCGCTTCCTCGCCACCCATCCCGCGCTGCGGGGGGTGCTCGCCCACGAGCCCGGGCTCGTCCTGTCACGGGTCGCCTTCCACCGGCTCGGCCCCGTCCTGGACTTCGCCGCCGCCTTCGCCGCCCCCCACCTCCGTCCCCACGTCCGGGTCGGCCACCCGGATCCCGACCGGGCCGCCACCGAGGTCGCCGAGCTGCTCGTGCGGGTCGTGCTGACCTACACCCTCGAGCCGACCGACCGGGTCGACGCCCACGACGACGCCTCCATCCGCCGACTCGTCCGCCAGCACCTGCTGCCGGCGCTCGCCGCCTGAACCACACCGCACCAAACACAACAGGAGTCCCTCCCATGACCGACACCACCGCACCATCCGAGAACGCCGCCATCGTCGGCCGCGAGGACCTGCACGACATCGAGGCCATCCTCTCCGTCGTCGGGTCCGACGAGGGCGAGCTGATCCGCGCCGTCCAGGACAACGCCGACGCGCTGTTCACCTGGAACTACGAGAAGGGCGAGCGCCCGGCGCTCAACCGCCTCTACGAGAAGGCCAAGACCTCCATGTGGAACGGTGAGACCGACCTCGACTGGTCGATCGAGGTCGACCAGGAGGCCGTGGTGGCCGCCAGCGGCGGCTCGCTGTCCTCCGGCGTCGGCCCGCAGATGGACCTCGCCGGCACCCCGTTCGAGAAGTGGGGCGACAAGGAGTGGCTGCAGGTCGGCGTCGAGTCCCAGAACTGGATGCTCTCGCAGTTCATGCACGGCGAGCAGGGCGCCCTCATCTGCACTGCCAAGATCGTCGAGACGGTGCCGTGGATCGACGCCAAGTACTACGCCGCCACCCAGGTGATGGACGAGGCCCGCCACGTCGAGGTGTTCGCCAAGTACCTCGACACCAAGCTGTCGGGCCACTACCCGCTCAACGCCCACCTCGGTCTGCTCCTCGACGACATCATCGAGGACAGCCGCTGGGACATGACCTACCTCGGCATGCAGATCATGGTCGAGGGCCTCGCCCTCGCCGCCTTCGGCTTCATCCACCAGATGACCACCGAGCCGCTGCTCAAGAAGCTGCTCCGCTACGTCATGTCCGACGAGGCCCGCCACGTGGCCTTCGGCGT
>CAZCJT010000124.1:0-7012 GCA_964498565.1 uncultured Acidimicrobiaceae bacterium | reverse complement strand
CGACGACGGCGGCACGGCCGAGGTGGTCCTGGTCCTGTTGGCCATGCGGGCCACAAGCGTCGTCGTGCTCGGTGGCCTGGTGCTGGCCCGCCACGGACGGTCCGCCATCGCCGTGCCCCGCCGCGAGCTACCGGTCCTCGCCGTGGTCGGCGCCTTCGACGTCGGAGCCAACGGCACCTTCGCCGTCGCCAGCCAGAGCGACCTGGTGAGCGTCGTCGCCGTGCTGGCCTCGCTGTACCCGGCCGTCACCGCCGTCCTCGCCTGGCGCCTGCACGGCGAGCGCCTGGGCCACCTCCAGCTCGCCGGCGTGGGTGCCGCCCTCGCCGGCGTGGTGCTCCTCTCGGCCGGCTGACCCGCCGCCGGGAGGCAGATCAGATGAGGGAGTCAGGCGGTGGGGGTCGCCGGACGGCGAGCAGCTAGCGGTCGACCTCGCCCATGATCGGGTCGACCGAGGAGATGTTCACCACGGCGTCGGCGATCAGGCCGTCGCGCATCATGTGGGGCAGCGTCTGCAGGTTCCGGAAGCTGGGCCCGGAGATGTGGAAGCGGTACGGCTTGGCGGTGCCGTCGGACACCAGGTAGCAGCCGAGCTCGCCCCGCGGGCTCTCGATGGCCACGTAGACCTCGCCGGGCGGGACCTTGAAGCCCTCGGTGAAGATCTTGAAGTGGTGGATGAGGGCCTCCATCGACTCGTCGATGCGGGCCCGCGGCGGCGGGGTGACCTTCTTGTCCTGGATGCGGTAGTCACCCGCCGGCATGAGGTCGAGGATCTGGCGGACGATGCGCATGGACTCGCGGATCTCGGCCAGGCGGATGGCGTAGCGGTCGAAGCTGTCGCCGTAGGAGCCGACGAGTACGTCGAAGTCGACCTGGTCGTAGCGCAGGTACGGCTCGTCCTTGCGCAGGTCCCGGGCCACGCCGGTGGAGCGCAGGATCGGGCCGGTGGCGCCGAGGGCGATGGCCTCCTCGGGCGTGATGACGCCGACGCCCTGCAGCCGCTCGCGGTAGATCGGCTGGCCGGTGAGCAGCACGTCGAACTCGTCGAGCTGCTCGGGCAGGTAGTCGAGGAGGTGGAGGATGTCGTCGCGCCAGCCGTCGGGCAGGTCGGCGGCCACGCCGCCGGGGCGGATGAAGTTGTGGTTCATCCGCAGCCCGGTGATCTTCTCGAGCAGGCGCAGGCCCTCCTCGCGCTCGCGCCAGCCGTAGATCATCATCCCCACCGCGCCGACGTCCATGCCGTTGGTGGCCATGAACAGCAGGTGCGACGTGATGCGGTTGAGCTCGCACAGCAGCATGCGGATCCACGTGGCCCGCTCGGGGATGTCCTCGTCGATGCCGAGCAGCTTCTCGGTGGCCATGGAGAAGACCAGCTCGTTGAACAGTGGCGCCGCGTAGTCCATGCGGGTGGCGTTCGTCGGGCCTTGGAGGAAGGTGAGGTCCTCGCCCGTCTTCTCCATGCCGGTGTGGAGGTAGCCGATGACCGGCTTGGTGCGCAGCACCCGCTCGCCGTCGAGCTCGAGCATGAGGCGCAGCACCCCGTGGGTGGACGGGTGCTGCGGACCCATGTTGATGATCATGGTCGAGCCCTCTTCGGCCTCCTCCTCGGCCAGGGCGGCGGCGTCGGCCTCGGACATGCGCAGCGTGGCGCCGAGCTCGCGGAGCAGCTCGGCCCCGGAGCCCGACCCGCGGGCGCCCATCTCCTGGGTGCCCTCGTTGGTGAGGGAGGCGTCGGGCTCGAAGGCGGTGGTCATCGCTCGTTCACCACGCCCTTGAACTGCACCGGGATGCGGCCCACGCCGTAGTCCTTGCGCAGCGGGTGACCCTCCCAGTCCTCCGGCATGAGGATGCGGGTGAGGTCGGGGTGGCCGGCGAAGCGGATGCCGAACATGTCGTAGACCTCTCGTTCGAAGGCCTCGGTGCCGGGATGGACCTCGAAGAGCGTCGGCACGACGGCGTCGGACTCGGGCACCTGGACCCGGATCCGGACGCGCCCGCCGTGGCGGAAGCTGCGCAGGCCGACCACCACCTCGAAGCGCTCGGGCTCGACGCCGGCGGGCAGGCCCCGGTCGGAGGCGTAGGTGAGGTAGTCGACGGCAGTGACGTCGATGCAGACGTCGAAGCCCTCGTCGTTGCGCAGGGAGGCGACCACGTCGGCGAGGCGCTCCCGCTCGACGTGGAGCACGGCCTGGCCCCGGGACCAGGTGACGGACTGGCCGTACAGCTCCTCGGGGTCGGGACTGGTCGGGTCGACGACGCCCGAGTGCTCGTCCTGGCTCGGCGTGGCGTCGCTCACGACCGCCGCTCCAGGGTGACCGGCGTGCTGAGGTTCTTGCCGTCGGCCGTCTGGCCACCGATCTGGGGCAGGTGCACGCCGGCACCGGCACCGGTCTCGGCCCGGCGGCGCAGGAGCTCGCCGCTCTGGATCTTCTCGTGGATGGTGTTGATGGCGTGGATCAGCGTCTCGGGGCCGGGCGGGCAGCCGGGCGCGTAGGCGTCGACGGGCACGATCTGGTCGACGCCCTGGACGATGGCGTAGTTGTTGAACATGCCGCCCGAGCTGGCGCACACGCCCATCGACAGCACCCACTTGGGCTCGGGCATCTGGTCGTAGATGTGGCGCAGCACCGGGGCCATCTTCTGGCTCACACGGCCGGCCACGATCATCAGGTCGGCTTGGCGGGGCGAGGCCCGGAAGACCTCCATGCCGAAGCGGCCGGAGTCGAAGTGGGCGCCGCCCATGGCCATCATCTCGAGCGCGCAGCAGGCGAGGCCGAACGTGGCCGGCCACAGGCTGGACTTGCGGGCCCACTGGACCAGGTCCTCGACCCGGGCGGTCAGGACGTTGTGATCGAGGCCTTCGAGGCCTTCGTCGAGCTTCCAAGCCATGGTGAGCTCCTCTTGGCGATCGGTGTCAGGCCGCTTCGTCGGTGCCGGCGGGGCGACCTTCGAGGCCCACCCGTCGGACCGTGCTGGCGGCGGTGCGCTCGGCGGAGACCATCTCCTGGTCGGCGCCCGCGGTGCCGACGCCGGTGCGGTCGACCCGGCGCAGCGTCTTGACCGGGCCCCAGTCGAGGGCGCCCCGGCTGAACTCGTAGGCCAGCGAGATCACGATGGGCGCCGAGAACAGCAGGACCGCGAACAGGCCGAACGCGCCCAGCTGGCGGTAGATGGTGGCCCACGGGAACAGGAAGATGATCTCGATGTCGAAGACGATGAAGGACATCGCCACCAGGTAGAACTTCACCGGGAAGCGCTCCGGCGGCTCCCGCGTGGGGACGATGCCGGACTCGTAGGGCGCCAGCTTGGCGATGGTCTTGCGCTGCGGGGCCAGGAGCCTCGACGTCACCAGGCTGCCGGCCACGAACACCGCGGCCAGGACCATGAGGACGACGAGGGGGAGGTACTGGCCCAGCATGGTCAGGCGGTGGCCCCGCTCGGGACCGCCGTGCCACTGCGGACGGCCTCGGCGTGGGCGAGGTTGCTCTCGAGGATGCGCTCACGCTGGTGCAGGACCCAGCACAGCAGGCCGAAGATCAGCGAGGACCCGATGGTGATCATCGCCGAGGGGAACCGCTTGTCACCGATGTCGCGGATCATGACGGCGGAGATGACCGGCTCGTCGGGATCGGCCTCGGGCGTGGGCGGGGCCTGGCCGGGCTCGGGCTCCTGCTCGATCACCCGCTGCACCTGCACGACGGCGTAGCGCTTCGGGTTCTTGATGGTGAAGGCGGAGACGACCTGCTCCTTGATGCGGTCCAGACGGTTGGGCTCCTCGGGGAGCCCCTCCTTGCCGCCGACCTCGAAGGCGCCGAGCACGAGGTAGTCGGCCGGGTTCTCGATGCCGAAGTTGCAGGTGGCGCACTCGGGCAGCACGGCGCTGACGGTGGCCTCGGCCTCGCCTCGCGCCGGGTCCGACGCCGGCATCCAGCGCCAGCCGTCGCTGTCCTCCTGGAACCGCTCGTTGATCTCGGCGAACTCCTCCGGGTTCTCGTCGGCCAGCGAGGCCATCGCCTCGTAGTCGACGCCGTCGTCGTCCTGGGGCAGGTCGGCGAGCTCGAGGTCGCGCACCCGCTCGGTGACGGCCTGGTCGACGTCGCCGGCGTTGTACTCGACGACGTGCCAGGACGGGGCCTCGCCCTGCATGCCGATGCCGTAGATCCACCAGATGGAGCCCATGATCGCCATCCAGCCGAAGAACCCGGTGACGGCGAGCAGGAAGCCGAGGCGGGTGCCGGTGTTGGTGGCCAGCAAGAGGTAGACGGAGCCCATCAGTACCACGACGCCCACGCCGACGGCGAGGATGCCTCGGATGGTGGGGTCGAACGCGATGCCCGCGATGAGGTTGAGGGTCTGCATCAGTCGTCCTCCCCGAGGGACTCGACGTAGCGCGCGATGGCCTCGACCATCTCCATGGTCATCATGCCGTCGTCGGCGGTCTCGGTGTTCGGGTCCTCGCCGAAGCCCGGCATCATGCCGTCGCCGGACAGGCCGTTCAGGCCGTAGGGCACGCCGCGCTCGGCGCCCACGTGGAGGAACTCCGCGAGCTCCTGCACGGTGGCGAACTGGCGGGGCACGATCCCGTTGCGCAGCTGGGGCCCGTAGGCGCCGGAGCCGTCCTCGTAGTCGACGTAGAGGTCGAGGTCGGCGCTGGCGGGTGCCGCGCTCTCGGCGTCGATGGACCAGCCCCGGGTGTGGCAGCGGCCGCAGGCGTAGGCCCCGCCGGCGAAGTTGTCCTCGCGGCCGAGGTTGAACAGGGCCTCGCCGGTGGCGAGGTCGGTGTAGTCGATCTCCTCGTCCTCGCCGAGCGCCAGCTGCGTGCGCAGCTGGGTCTCGACGGCGTCCTTGGACTCGTCCGAGGTCAGCTGGATGGAGGCCAGGTAGTCGATGATGTTCTCGAGCTGTTGCTCGGTGAGGGGACCACCGCCGCCTTCGCCCCAGGCGGGCATCGGGGAGAACGGACGGCCGTACTCGAGGATGTAGTACACCTCGTCGCGGTCGTAGCGGAGCAGCACCGTGTCGAGCGCCGGCGCCTTCCAGTTGACCTGGGCGACGAACTCGTTGTCGGAGTCGAGGATGGTGTGGGAGGCCACGCCGCCGACGCCCTCGGGGCCGTGGCAGGCGTTGCACTGGGCGCCCTCGGTGTAGATCTCCTCGCCCCGGCTCTCGAAGACCGATGCGAACTGCTCCTCGGCGCCCTCGTGGCGGCCGGGCTCGCCCAGCCAGTAGGCGGGGAGGCCGACGCCGACGAGGACCAGGCCGGCGAGGCCGGCGGTGAGGGCCCGGTCGAGCTTCCTGGTCTCGAGCTCGTCGTCGTTCAGGTAGGGCTTCAGGTTGGCGGCGAGCTCGAGCTCGCTGCCCACCTCCTTGCGCCCGGCGCGCACGTTGAACGCGGCGTACACGAGCACCGAGACGACGGCCAGGAGGGCGATGACGGTGCCGATCGCCTGCACCGTGCTCGCGGCGAAGGTGGCGGTGATGAGGTCAGACATGGTGGGTGGGGGTCGCTCTTCTCAGGCTGGCCGGGTTCGGTGCGGGCGGGGGTCGAGGCTCAGTGGGACGCGCCGCTGATGCAGTTCGGGCCCTCGGCCTCCTGGCCGGTGGTGTTGGTGCCGATCGGCGGGCCCTGGATGATCGTGCCGGTGTCGACGGACAGGACCCCACCGGAGACCGTCATGGCGAAGCGGTCGAGGCCGCGAGGCGCGGGCCCGCCCTTCTTCTCGCCGACCTGGTTGTACTGGCTGCCGTGGCAGGGGCACTCGAACCACTGGGAGGTGACGCACTCGGGCACGCGGCAGCCGAGGTGGACGCACTTCTGGTAGAGCGCGACCACGCCTTCCTCCATGCCGGCGAGCTCGGGGGGCGAGTACACGTTGCGGGCCTTCTCGAGGGCGCCCGTGGGGTACTCGGTGAGCCACATGCGGCCCTCGGGCTTGTAGAGGAAGCCGTTGTTGTCGCGGATCTGGGTGATGACGTCGCCGACGTTGCCGACGGAGATCACCGAGCCGAAGCCGCCGCCGAGCTGGGGCCACAGGAAGGCGATGCAGGCGGCGCCGAAGCCGGACAGGCCGACGATGAAGAACCCGGTGATGCCCCGGTTGAGGAACTGGCGCCGGGTGGCGCCGAGCGTGTCGGGGTCCGGCGGCACCCAGGCGGTGGGGGCCACGGAGCCGGCGGACACGAGCTCCTTGCCGGAGCGGCTGCGCTCGAGCTTGGCGGCGAGCTCGACCTCGCGGCCCGACGCCGTGGCCCGACCCTCGGTGCGCGAGGTCGTGGTGTGGGTGCCGGCATCGCGCGAGCGCGTCTCGCGAGACAGCACGCCGATGGCCTTCTGCGTCTGGTTGCGCCGGGCGGCCGCGAGCAGCACCACGCCGGCCAGCACCACGAGGGCGACGACGGCGAGGATGGCGACGGTGGTGGTGTCCATGATCAGAACCTTCTTCCTCTGCTCTACAGCTCGAAGAACAGGCCGGCGTTCCAGGGGAACACGAAGTTGAAGCCAGGACCCCGGAAGAACGAGCCGATGATGACGAGCACGGCCCAGAACATCAGGAAGAACGTCATCAGGGAGATGACGTACTTGCGGTCACTGGGTTTGTTGGACGGGTTGCGATCGGTGTACGGCGCCAGGATGAGGGCGAACATGCCCATGCCCGGGATCGTCACGCCGGCGACCATCGGGTGGAACATGGTCAGCAGCTCCTGGAGGCCGAGGAAGTACCACGGCGCCTTGGAGGGGTTCGGCGTCTCGTTGAAGTTGGCCAGCTCGAGCAGCGGGGCGTTCACGAAGATCGAGAAGAAGAGCAAGAAGGCGGTGACGGCGAGGGCGGCGACGAACTCGACCACCAGCAGGTGGGGCCAGGTGTGGACCTTGTCGAGCGGCGTGGCCCGCACGTCCTGGATGGACCCGGCCTTCACGACGGTGAGCAGCCGCTGCGTGTGACCACCCGGGCCGGTGGGGAGGGGCCCGCCGTCCGCGACCGCGGCGGCTGCAGCCGGGGCGGTGGCCACGGCC
>CAZCJT010000123.1:0-7012 GCA_964498565.1 uncultured Acidimicrobiaceae bacterium | reverse complement strand
GCGCATGACGGCGACCGGTCGGGTCTACGACCGCGGCTACCGGCCCTACGACGGCGAGCTCGGCGGCCGGTCCGCGGCTCGCCGGGCGCTGTTCCGGGCGTCGGTGCGGCGAGCACTCGGCATCCGCAGGTCGTGGCGCCAGAAGCTGTTCCCGTGGGTGCTGCTGGCCATCGCCACCGTGCCGGCCATCGTCAACGTCGGCGTCGCCTACATCACCCGCGACCGCTTCGAGGACACGATCGAGATCATCACCTACCGGGAGTACGTCGGCGTCTCCACCGCCCTCCTCGTGTTCGTCGGCCTGACCGCACCCGACGTCGTCTGCCCGGACCGGCGCAACCGCGTGCTGCCGCTGCTGTTCTCCCGACCGCTCACCGGCAGCGACTACGTGCTGGCCAAGGTCGGCGCCGTGGCCGCCATCGTCTTCGCCTTCGGCTTCCTGCCCCAGTTCGTCCTCTTCGTCGGCCAGATGCTGGTGAGCGACGCCGCCCTCGAGTACCTGACCGACAACGCCGACGTGCTCTGGAAGGTGCCCCTCGCCGTCGCCGCCCTCGCCCTCTACTACGCCTCCCTCGCGGTGGCGATCTCGTCCTTCGCCACCCGGCGGATCGTGGCCGCCGCCGCCCTGCTCATCGTCCTGCTGGTCACGTCGATCACGGCTGCCGTGCTCACCGAGGGCCGCTCGACGGGCACCGGCTGGGCGGCCCTCAACCTCCTGAACAACCCGTTGCAGGTGCGGGACCTCATCTTCGAGGGCCAGATCGTCCCCGACTCCGACCTGGCCGGCGTCTCGGGCGGCGGGGCGCTCGCCGTCGCCGTGTACGTGGTCGTCGTCGGCTCGTCCCTGGCCACGCTCCTCTACCGCTACCGGTGGGTCGAGACATGACTGTCGCTCCGACACGGGACTCGGACCCTGCCTTCGTCCCCGACGCCACGGTCGACATCGGCGACGTGTCGGTCTGGTTCGGCCAGAAGGTGGCCCTGTCCGAGCTGTCGTGCTCCTTCGGCCCCGGCGTCACCGGCCTCCTCGGCCCGAACGGCGCCGGCAAGACCACGCTCATGCGGGCGGTGTGCGGGCTGATCCCGGCCAAGCGTGGCCACGTCACCGTCCTCGGCCACGACCCGCGGGCCGACCGGGAGGTCCACGCCCGGGTCGCGCTCGTGCCCGAGGAGGACGCCGTCCCCGAGTCCCTCACCCCTCGCCAGCTGGCCCGCTACCAGGCCACGTTGGGCGGCGTCGCCGACGTCGAGGCCGCGGTGGAGCGCTCGATCGCCGACGTCTCGCTCACCGACGTGGCCGACCGTCGCCTCGGCGGGTTCTCCAAGGGCATGCGCCAGCGGGCCAAGGTGGCGGCAGCACTCGTGACCGACCCCGAGGTCCTGGTCCTCGACGAGCCGCTCAACGGCGCCGACCCCGTCCAGCGCGTGGCGCTCATCGAGCTGTTCCAGCGGCTCGGCGCGTCGGGGCGGACGGTCATCGTGAGCAGCCACGTCCTCCACGAGGTGGAGCGCCTCGCCGACCGGGTCATCGTCGTCGTCCACGGACGCCTCGCCGCCGCCGGCACCCACCGCGCCATCCGTGAGGAGATGGCCGACCGCCCCCGACGGGTCCTGCTCCGCTCCGACGACGACCGCGAGCTGGCCCGGGGCGTGCTGGCCCTCGAACCGGTGGTCGCGGTGGAGCTGGGCGACATGGGCCTGACCGTGGCGACGAGCAACGCCGGTGAGCTCGCCCTCGCCCTGCCCGGACTGGCCCGACAGATGCACATCCGCCTGCGCGAGGTGCGGGCCCTCGACGCCTCCCTCGAATCCGTCTTCGCCGAGCTGACCCGATGACCGCCGTCGCCGCCGCCCGCCGCCTCCCGGCCCTGGTCGGCTACGTCCCCCGCGCCTGCCTGCCGCCGAAGCGCCTCGCCGTGCTCGCCCTCCCGTGCGCGGTGATCCTGGCCAGCGGCCTGCTCTCCCGGGCGGTCGACGACATCTCCACCGACGCCTTCGGCGACGTCGCCGCGCTCGGCATCTTCGGCCTGGCCATGCCCCTCGGCACCCTCGTCGTCGGCGACGCCGTGCTCGGCGCCGAGGTCCGCTCCGGCACGCTCGGGTTCACCTGGCTCACCCCCACGAGGTTCTGGGAGCTTGCCGTCGCCCGCTGGTTCGGCGGCTGGCTCGTGTGCCTGCTCACCCTCGTGCCGTGCGCTGCGCTGGCGGCGGTGATCGCCGGCGCCGGGTCGCTCGCCGCCCCCATCGCCGTGGCCACCGTCGCCGGAGCGGCCGCCCACGTGGCCCTCTTCGTGCTCATCGGGTGCCTCACCCGCCGGGCCGCGGTCTGGTCGCTCGCCATCGTCTTCGTCGTGGAGCGGCTGCTCGGCGCCGCGCTGTCCGGCATCGCCCAGGTCTCGCCCACCTGGCAGGGCCGGGCCGTCTTCGTCGGCCTGGGCGACCTCCGAGGCCTCGAGCGCAGCGGCATTCCCGAGGGCTGGGACGCCGTGGTCCGCCTCGGGATCATCACCGTCGTGTGCCTGGTGCTGGCCACGTTCGGTCTGCGACGCCTGCAGCTCACCGGCGCCCGCGACTGACGACGAGAAGGTAACATAGGAACGTAGCTACAAGGGAGCCCCGATGTCGATCCAGATCTCCAGCCGCGAGTTCAACCAGGACACGAGCGGCGCGAAGAAGGCTGCCGAGCGCGGGCCCGTCTACATCACAGACCGAGGCAACCCCGCCCATGTCTTGCTGACCTACACCGCGTACGAGGAGCTGGTCGGCAAGCACCGTGTCCTTGATCGGCTCGCCGAACCCGCAGGCGTCGAGGACGTCGAGCTCACCATCTCGAAGAACATCGAGCCCGCAGAGCCGGCCCCGTTCGACTGATGTTCATGCTCGACACGAACGTCGTCTCCGAGCTGCGCAAGGTCCGGTCCGGGAAGGCGAACCCTGGCGTCGCAGAGTGGGCCGAGCAGGTGCCCTCGGTCCGGCTCTTCATCTCGACCATCACGCTGCACGAGCTCGAGCACGGCGTGCTGCTGATGGAGCGGTCCGATCCCCGGCAGGGTGCCGTGCTGCGCGCCTGGCTCGACCAGAGCGTCACCGCAGCGTTCGGCGATCGCATGCTCGCCGTCGACGAGGCGGTCGCCCGCACCGCGGCGTCCCTACACGTCCCCGACCCGGCCCCGTTCCGTGATGCGCTCATCGGCGGCACTGCCCTCGTCCACGGCATGGCGGTGGTGACGCGAGACCGCAAGGACTTCGAACGCTTCCCGGGCCTGGAGGTCATCGATCCCTGGCTATGACCTCTACAGGACGCTGGGGTTGTGCGTCAGGTTCCAGATGACCGAGGTGAGGATCTGCTCGCGCAGCTCGTCACCGCCGTCGGTGAACTCGACCCCGTAGTGGTGCAGCGTGGTGCCGCCAGGCGTGCGGCCGTACATCGACACGGTGCGGACCGTGGCCCGCTGCTCGATCGGGACGTCGCCGTCGGGCCCGGGCAGGGCGCAGCGCACCGTCATCGTCGCGTCGCCCGCCAGCTCCTCTTCGCAGATGAGCCCGACCCCGCCGGCGGACAGGTCGACCACCTTGCCGATGCCACTCGGCCCGCCGTCGACCTCGAAGTGGGCATCCAGCACCAGCGGCACCCGGGCGTCGTTGCGGTGCGGGCGCCGACCGATGGTGACCGGGGCGGCGAGCCCGAAGGGGGCGTGGTCGTCGTTGCGGACCTCGGCGACGACCGTGTCGAAGGAGTAGACCGCGTCACCGGGACGGTCGAAGCGGACCGACACGAGCTGGCCCCGCTCCATGTGCAACATGCCGTCGCGCCGGATGGGCAGGTCGATCCACACCATGTGGCCGTCGGCCTCCACGACCGTGCAGGCGTAGCCGCCCAGGCTGTCGCCCAGGGCCGACAGCCGCAGCGGCACCCCCTCGCTCAGGTAGCGCAGGCGCGCCGCCGTCGGCCCGTTGTCGGTGGTCTCGTCGATCTCGAGCATCTCGCCCTCCCTCTCCCCTGTTGTCGATCGTACGGCGCGCCCCGTGTCCTCGCCGTGCCGAGCGCGAACTACGGTCCGAGCCCATGTCGCACACGCTCGTCCTGCTCCGCCACGGGCAGTCCCAGTGGAACCTCGACAACCTCTTCACCGGCTGGTGGGACGCCGAGCTGACCGACGTCGGCGAGCTCGAGGCCCGCACCGGCGGCGAGCTGCTGCTGGAGCACGGGCTGCTGCCCGACGTGGCCCACACCTCGTTGCAGACCCGGGCCATCGCCACCGCCAACCTGGCCCTGGCGGCGTGCGACCGGCTGTGGGTGCCCGTCCGCCGCCACTGGCGCCTGAACGAGCGCCACTACGGCGACCTCACCGGCAAGGACAAGGCCCAGACCACCGCCGAGTACGGCGAGGACCAGGTCCACATCTGGCGCCGCAGCTACGACATCCCGCCGCCGCCCATCACCGCCGCCAACCGGTTCGACCCGATCAACGACCCGCGGTACGAGCACATCCCACCCGAGCTGCGCCCGACGAGCGAGTGCCTGAAGGACGTCGTCGAGCGGATGCTCCCCTACTGGTTCGACGGCATCATCCCCGACCTGGCGGCCGGCAAGACGGTGCTCGTCGCCGCCCACGGCAACTCGCTCCGGGCGCTGGTCAAGCACCTCCAGGGCATCAGCGACGAGGAGATCCCGTCGCTGAACATCCCCACCGGTCAGCCCCTCGTCTACGAGCTGGGCGACGACTTCCGCCCCCTCGACGACAAGTCCGTGGTGGAGCGCTACCTCGCCGACCCCGAGGAGGTCGAGGCCGCCGCCCGGGCCGTGGCCGAGCAGGGCAAGGCCGCCCACGGCGACCCCGTCTCCAACGACGGCGACGGCGACCCGGCCTGAACGCGGCGAGAAGCCCTCGGGTCCCGAGGGCTTCTCGCAGCGATTCTTCGTTGGGGGGTGGAGCGGGGCTAGACGGCGTCGGTGCCCATCTCGCCGGTGCGGATCCGGGCGAGGCGGTCGACCGTGGTCATCCAGATCTTGCCGTCACCGATCTTGCCGGTCTGGGCCGCCGTGGCGATGGCGTCGGCCACCTTGTCGGCGTCCTCGGTCCCGCACACGATCTCGATCTTCACCTTGGGGACGAAGTCGATGGTGTACTCGGCGCCCCGGTAGGTCTCGGTGTGGCCGCCCTGGCGGCCGAACCCCTTGACCTCGGAGACGGTCATGCCCTGGACGCCGACGCCCTTGAGCGCCTCCTTCACGTCGTCGAGCTTGTGCGGCTTGATCACCGCGGTCACGAGATGCAACACGTTGTGCTCCTTGGATTCGACTCAGACAGAGACGGGCTTGTGGGACGAGCTGGCGGTGCCGAACGAGCTGGACCCGCCGGAGTCGGGGGCGTAGCCCATGTGGCCGTGCTCCTCGACGTCGAGGCCGGCGAGCTCCTCCTCCTCGGTGACCCGCAGGCCGATGGTCGCCTTGATGGCGTGGAAGAGCAGGAACGCACACCCGAAGACGAACACGAAGTGCACGCCGACGAACATGGCCTGGGTGGAGAGCTGGTCGATGCCGCCACCGTAGAAGAGGCCGGCGTCCTCACGACCGAGGAACGCATCGTCGTAGCGGGCGAACAGGGCGATCGACAGCGTGCCCCAGGTGCCACAGATGGCGTGGACGGACACGGCGCCGACCGGGTCGTCGATGCGTCGCTTGTCGAAGAAGGCCACGGCGAACACCACGAGGACCCCGCCCACGGCGCCGATGACGACCGCCGCCCAGGTCTCGATGGCACCCACCGGAGCGGTGACCGAGACGAGGCCGGCGAGCATGCCGTTGGCGGCCATGGTGACGTCGGGCTTGCCGTCCCGCAGCCAGTTCACGAGCATCGCCACGCAGGCGCCGGCGCAGGCGGCCAGCAGGGTCTTGACCGCCAGCTGGGGCACGAGGTTGTCGGCGGCCAGCTCCGAGCCGGGGTTGAAGCCGAACCAGCCGATGAACAGGATCATGGCGCCGAGGATCACGAACGGGACGTTGTGGCCGGGGATCGCCCGGGGCTTGCCATCGGCGCCGTACTTGCCGATGCGGGGGCCGAGGACGATGGCGCCGGCGAGGGCGGCCCAGCCGCCGGTGGCGTGCACGATGGTGGAGCCGGCGAAGTCGGAGAACGGGATGTCGAGCTGGGAGAGCCAGCCGCCGCCCCACGTCCAGCGCAGGACGACCGGGTAGATGAACGCCGTGATCACGAGGCTGTACACGAAGTAGCTCTTGAACTTGGTCCGCTCCGCCATGGTCCCGGAGACGATGGTGGCTGCGGCCGCCGCGAACGCCGCCTGGAAGAAGAAGAAGGTGGCGGGCGACAGGTTCAGTGCCTGGGCGGCGCCGGCGTCCTCGATGCCCGGGATGCCGAACCCGAAGCCGAACCAGCCGCCGAGCAGCTCGTCGCCGCCGAAGCCGATGCCGTAGCCGACGAGGGCGAAGGCCAGGACCCCGGCCATGCCGTCCATCAGGTTCTTCATCATGATGTTGGACACGTTCTTGGCCCGGGTGAGGCCGGCCTCGACGAGGGCGAACCCGGCCTGCATGAAGAAGACCAGGATCCCGCACACGAAGACGAAGATGTTGTCGAGCACGACCTGCGATGCCGGCGCGACCTCCTCGGCCTCCTGGGCGGCAGCAGGGTTGGCCAGGAGGAGCAGGGCGGCTCCGACCAGTCCTGCTCCGATGAGCAACTTGCGCTTCACAGCGGTCTCCTTGTTCCGATGGCTGGGGTGGTGGGGGCGTGGCTGGCTGACAGCGATCTGACCCGGAACTGACCGTAAGCACCCCCCGTTGCACGCTGGTCTCCTCGCCGTTGCACGGATGGCAACGCTGTGTGACCGGCGTGTTTCGTGCTCACAGGGCGGTGCTGGCCGCCGCCGGTTCGAGGAGGTAGCCGCGCGACCGGACGGTGCGGATGGCGAGGCGCACGGGCTCCAGCCGGCGGCGGAGCCGGAGCATGTGCACGTCGAGCGCGTTGCGACCCGGGCTGGCGCCCGGCCA
>CAZCJT010000122.1:0-7084 GCA_964498565.1 uncultured Acidimicrobiaceae bacterium | reverse complement strand
GGTCTGCCCGGCCGCCTCGAGGCGGACGTTGGCCCGCCGCAGCGCGGCTTCGGCCTCGACGTCGTGCTCGGTGCGCAGCGCCGCCTCGGCCCGCTCCTTGGCCTCACGGGCCCGCTGGACGTCGATCTGGCCCGAGAGCTCGGCGACGTCGGACAGGATCGTGACCGTCGAGGACTCGGCCGAGCCGGACACCTCGACGAAGCCGCCGTGGCAGGCGACCTTCTCGTCGCTGCCGCCGCCGCTGGGGCGGATGGTGAGCACGCCGGTGCCGAGGGCACCCACGAACGGGGCGTGCCCGGGAAGGAACGCGATGTCGCCGCCGCCCAGGGTGCGGGCGATGACCATCTCGGCCTGACCGGACCACAGGATGCGCTCGGGCGAGACCAGCTCGACCTGCATCGGCATCCCGATCACGCCCCGCCGGCGGACTTGCGGAGCTGGTCGGCCTTGCGACGGGCGTCGTCGGCGCCGCCGACGTTGAGGAAGGCCTGCTCGGGCAGGTCGTCCAGCTCGCCGTTGATGAGCTGCTCGAAGGAGTCGACGGTCTCCTCGGCGGGGGTGAACACGCCGGGGAGGCTGGTGAAGACCTCGGCCACGAACATCGGCTGGGACAGGAACCGCTGGATCTTGCGGGCCCGGGCCACGAGGATCTTGTCCTCCTCGGAGAGCTCGTCGAGGCCGAGGATGGCGATGATGTCCTGCAGCTCCTTGTAGCGCTGGAGGATCTCCTGCACCCGGGTGGCCACGCCGTAGTGCCGGTCCCCCACGACCTCGGGCGACAGGATCGACGAGGTCGAGGCGATCGGGTCCACGGCGGGGTAGATGCCGAGAGCGGCGATGTCGCGGGACAGCTCGGTGGTGGCGTCGAGGTGCGTGAACGTGGTGAACGGCGCCGGGTCGGTGTAGTCGTCGGCGGGCACGTACACGGCCTGCAGCGACGTGATCGAGCGGCCCTTGGTGGAGGTGATGCGCTCCTGGAGGGTGCCCATCTCGTCGGCCAGCGTGGGCTGGTAGCCCACGGCGGAGGGCATGCGGCCGAGGAGGGTGGACACCTCGGAGCCGGCCTGCACGAACCGGAAGATGTTGTCGATGAAGAGCAGCACGTCCTGGTTGCGCTCGTCACGGAAGTACTCGGCGATGGTGAGGGCGGAGAGGGCGACGCGCAGGCGCACGCCCGGGGGCTCGTCCATCTGGCCGAACACGAGGGCGGCCTTGTCGAGGACCGACGTGTTCTCGTCGATCTTGGTCTCGCCCATCTCGATGAAGAGGTCGGTGCCCTCACGGGTGCGCTCGCCCACGCCGGCGAAGGCCGACACGCCACCGAACTGGGAGGCGACGCGGTTGATCATCTCGGTGATGAGCACGGTCTTGCCCACGCCGGCGCCGCCGAACAGGCCGATCTTGCCGCCTCGCAGGTACGGGGTCAGGAGGTCGATGACCTTGATGCCGGTCTCGAACACCTCCTTCTTCGGGGCCAGGTCGGCGAAGTCGGGGGCCTGGCGATGGATCGGGCGGTAGCCGTCGATCTTGGACATGTCGAGGGACTCGACGTCGAGGGGCTCGCCGAGCACGTTGAGCACGTGGCCGAGCACGCCGTCACCCACCGGCATCTGCAGCGGGTGGCCGAGGTTGCGGACCTCGGTGCCCCGGATGAGGCCGTCGGTGGGCTTCATGCAGATGGCCCGGATCCGGCTGCCGCCGAGCTGCTGGGCGGTCTCGGCGACGACGGTGATGTCCTCGCCGCCCACGTTGATGGTCATCTCGAGGGCGAAGTTGATGTCGGGCAGGGCCCCGGTGGGGAACTCCACGTCGACCACGGGGCCGGCGATGGCCACGATGCGGCCCGGCTTGAGCTGGCCGGCTTCTTGGCTGGTGGGCTCGGTGACGGTCACGGGTGCTCCTAGCGGTTGTAGTCGACGGTGTCGACGAGCAGGTCTCGGATGCCGAGGGCATCATCGGGGATCAGGTCCATGCCATCGCTCTTGCCTTGGCGGAGGGCCTCGGCGCCACCGACGATCTCCATGATCTCGGTCGTGATGGAGTCCTGACGGGCGCGGTTCATCTCGCGGGACAGCTTCGTGATGAGCTCCTCCGCGTTGTCGGTCGCCGACTTCATGGCCCGCTGCTGGGCGGCGAAGAAGGACGCGGCACCCTCGAGGAGGGCGGAGAAGAGGCGGGCCTCGGCGTAGCGGGGCAGCAGTCGGTCGAGGATCTGCTCGGGGCCGGGCTCGAACTCGTAGTCGGCCGAGGGGCCGTCGGCGGCAGTCTCGGTGATCGAGGAGGTGTCGAGCGGCAGGAACTGGCGGGTGACCACCTGCTGGGTGCCGGCCGACAAGAACTGGGTGTAGACGATGTCCACCCGGTCGTAGGTGCCGTCCTCGAACTTGGGGACGACGGCCTCGGCAATGCGACGGGCGTCTTCGTAGTGCGGCTCGTCGAGGAAGCCGGTGAAGGCATCGGCGATGTCGTACTTCCGGAAGCGGAAGTAGCCCTCCACCTTCTTGCCGACGGCGATCAGCACGGTCTCCTGGCCCTCGCGGCGCTGGGCGGCCATGTTGCGCTCGCCCATCCGGATGGCGTTGGAGTTGTAGGCGCCCGACAGGCCGCGGTCGCCACCGACGACGATGGTGGCCACGGTGCGGACCTGCTCGCGCGGGGCGAGCAGTGGTGCGCCGCCGCCGGCGCCGGCCGCCGCGAGGTTCCGGATCACCTCGGTGATCTGGTCGGCGTACGGGCGGGCGGCGAGGACGCGCTGCTGGCTCTTGACGATCCGGCTGGCGGCGATGAGCTCCATCGCCTTCGTGATCTTCTTCGTGGTCTGCACCGACTTGATCCGCCGGCGCAGGACGCGCTCCTTGCCGCCTGCCACTACGACTCCTCGGTGGTGACCGTGCGCTCGAACTGGTCGGTGAAGCCCTGCAGCGCGGCCTTCAGATCGTCCTCGGAGGGGATCTTCCCGGTCTCGCGGATGCCGTCGAGGATGTCGCGGTGGCGGCCCTCGAACCAGGCCAGGAGGTCGGCCTCGTAGCGCTTCACGTCCTCGACCGGGATCGAGTCCAGGTAGCCCTGGGTGCCGGCGTAGAGCACGACCACCTGCTCCTCGACCCGCAGCGGCGAGTTGAGGTCCTGCTTGAGCAGCTCCACCAGGCGGTAGCCGCGGTCGAGGGTGGACTGGGACACCGCGTCGAGCTCGGAGCCGAACTGGGCGAAGGACTCCAGCTCGCGGAACTGCGAGAGATCGCCCTTCAGGGTCCCCACGGCCGCCTTCATCGCCTTGATCTGGGCGGCGCCACCCACACGGGACACCGACTGACCGGTGTCGAAGGCGGGCCGGATGCCGGACTTGAACAAGTCCTCCTGGAGGAAGACCTGGCCGTCGGTGATCGAGATCACGTTGGTGGGGATGTAGGCCGAGATGTCGCCGGCCTTGGTCTCGATGATCGGCAGGGCGGTGAGCGAACCGGCGCCGAGCTCGTCGGAGAGCTTGGCGGCCCGCTCGAGCAGGCGGCTGTGCAGGTAGAACACGTCGCCCGGGTAGGCCTCGCGACCCGGCGGGCGGCGCAGCAGCAGCGACACCTGGCGGTACGCCTCGGCCTGCTTGGACAGGTCGTCGTACACGACGAGAGCGTGCTGGCCGTTCTCCATCCAGTGCTGGCCCATGGCGCAGCCGGAGTACGGGGCGAGGTACTTGAACGGCGCCGGGTCGGAACCACCGGCCACGACCACGACCGTGTACTCCATGGCGCCGTGCTCGGTGAGGGTGTTCACGGTCTGGGCGACCGTGGACTCCTTCTGACCGATGGCGACGTAGATGCACTTCACCCCGAGACCCTTCTGGTTCAGGATGGTGTCGATCGCCACGACGGTCTTGCCGGTCTTGCGGTCGCCGATGATCAGCTCACGCTGGCCCCGGCCGATGGGCGTCATGGCGTCGATGGCCTTGATGCCGGTCTGGAGGGGCTCGTGCACGGGCTGGCGGCCCATGATGCCGGGCGCCTGGATCTCCATGCGGCGGGTGCCGACGTTGGTCAGCGGGCCCTTGCCGTCCACGGGGTTGCCGAGGGCGTCGACGACGCGACCGAGGAGGCCGTCGCCGCAGGGCACCGAGAGGATCTCGCCGGTGGCCCGCACGGCCTGGCCCTCGTTGATGTGGTCGACCTCACCGAGCACCACGGCACCGATCGACTCCTCGTCGAGGTTCAGGGCCAGGCCCTTGGTGCCGTCCTCGAACTCGAGCAGCTCGTTCACGGCGCAGCCCGGCAGGCCGGTCACCCGTGCGATGCCGTCGCCCACCTCGGCGATGCGGCCGACCGTTGCCGTGCCGATGGACGGGTCGAACCCCTCGAGGTTCTTGCGGATCGCGGCGGCGATGTCGCCGGCGTTGATGTTCAGATCAGTCATGGAAAGAGCCCCTAGATGGCTTGCTTCAGCAGGTCGAGACGCCGACGGACCGAGCCGTCGATGACGGTGTCGCCGATCTGGGCGACGAGGCCGCCGAGGACCGACGGGTCGATGACGACGCGGACGTCGACCGGCTTGCCGACGGCCGTCTGCAGCGCAGCGGCCAGGCGGGTCTTCTGGTCGTCGGACAGGTCGATGGCCGACCGGACCACGGCGACCTCGCGACCACCCTCGGCTGCGCCGAGCGCGACGAGCTCGTCCGCGATGCCGGTGAGGTCGCGGGCCCGGCCGACGGCCACGACCATCGACACGGTGGCGGCGGTGGACTTGGACACCCTGCCTGCGAGGAGGTCCTCGATGATCTGCTGGCGACGGGCGACCGGCACCTGGGTGTCGGTCAGCGTCGACAGCAGCTCCTCGGACCCGCCGAGCGTGCGGGACAGGCTGAACAGCTCGTCCTGCACCTTCGAGAGCTCACCCTCGGCGCGGGCCACCGAGGCGATCGCCGCGGCGTATGCCTTGTCTCGCTCGGTGCCCATCGTCACGCCTGCCCGTTGGACGGGGCGGCCTGGACCCGGTTGATGTAGTCCTCGATGAGGCGGGTCTGCGCCTCACGGTCGAGGTTGGCGCCCACGACGCTCTCGGCGGCGCCGATGGCGATGGTGGCGACCTCGCCGCGGAGCTCGGACATGGCCTGGCCCTTGGCGGCGTCGATGTCGGCCTGTGCGGTGGCACGGGCGGCGGCGAGCTCCTCGTTGAGGCGGGCCTGCTGGTCGGCGCGGAGGCGGTCCGCGTCCTGGCGGGCCTCCTCGATGATGCGACCGGCCTCGGCCTTGGCCTCGGACACCTTGGACTCGTAGTCCGCCTTGACGGCTTCGGCATCGGCCTTGGCCTGCTCGGCGGCGTCGAGGTCGCCCTGGATCTTGGCCGTGCGCTCGGTCATGGCCCGCTTGGCGGCGGGGAAGCCGAACTTCAGCATGAAGAACAGGACCGTCAGGAAGCCGATGGCGCCCCAGATGATCTCGTTGGTCTCCGGCAGCAGCACGTTCGGAGCCTCGATGCAGTCGGCAACGATCTCCTCCACCTCGTGCAGTGCGTCTTGGTACTCCTCGCTGTCGTGGTCGAGGCCTTCGGTCTCGCCCTCGAACCGGCCGATGGCCGCGAGGATGATCTCTTCGTCCTGGATGTCGTGCTCGACGCCCTCGACGGTGCAGCCCTCGATCGATTCACCGGTGGCGCCTGCGGGCGCGGCGGTACCGAAGAGGGCGGCGAAGCCGAGCGCTGCGAGGAGCAGCAGTCTCGTGATTCGTCGCATGCGGTCCTCCGCTCAGGCCTGGCCGAGGAAGAAGACCACGAAGCCGATGAGGGCCAGGGCCTCCACGAAGGCGATGCCGAGGAACATCGTGGTCCGGACCATGCCGGCGGCCTCGGGCTGGCGGGCCATGGCCTGGACGGCCTGGCCGACCAGGTAGCCGATGCCGATGCCGGGGCCCAGGGCCCCGATGCCGTACGTGAGTGCTGCAAGGCCGGTGTCGGTGATCTCAGCGAGGATCATGAGAGGTCCTCTCTCCTTGTTTGGGTTTGGGGTTGGGACTTGGAATTGAGAAGGGGGATCAGTGCTCGTGGCTGGTGGCCGAGTCGATGTACACGGCTGCGAGCAGCGTGAACACGTAGGCCTGCAGGAACGAGACGAGGATCTCGAAGGCGGTGAAGAAGATCACCGCGAACAGCGGCAGCGGCAGGAAGACCGCGTACCACTTCTGGGTCCAGAGCGCCGCGGTGAGCACGGCGAAGGTGACGAGGAGGATGTGGCCGGCGAGCAGGTTGGCGAAGAGCCGGACCATCAGGGAGAACGGCCGCACGAGGAAGTTCGAGACGAACTCGATGGGCACGATGATGGGGAGCAGGCCCACCGGGACGCCCGGGGGGATGAGGCTGTGCTTGAGGTAGCCGATGGGGCCGTGCTCGACCATGCCGGCGATGTTGAACACGAACCACACGAACACGGCGAGGAACATCGGCAGGGCGATGCGGGCCGTGGCCGGCATCTGGACGCCGGGGATGATCTCGAAGATGTTGCAGAAGAAGATGAAGAAGAACAGCGCCGTGAGCAGCGGGGCCCACTTGAGGCCCTTCGGCCCCATGGACTGCATGACGATGCCGTCCTCGACGAAGTTCACCGAGGACTCGGCCACGTTCTGCATGCCGGTGGGGACGAGCTTCTTCTGGTTGCCGAGGACGAAGATCAGCATCGTGAGCAGGGCGGCGGCGAAGTAGATCAGCACCACCTTGTTGATGGCGAACGCCGTGTCCTCGAAGAGGAAGGCGGGCCAGTCGACGATGTGGCTCAGCGGCGGGAACTCGAGACCGAGGATCACAGGGCTCGCTCCTTGGATGCGAAGGTTGCGGGAGAGGTGGCGGGCTTGAGGCCCGGGTGGGCGAGGCTGGCCGACACGTAGCGGAGCTCCCAGAAAAGGAGGCCGAGGTGCATGACGACGAGCGTGAGCCCGAGGCTGGGGAGGTGGATCCAGGCGAGGTCCTGGAGCAGCAGCACGATGAGGAACAGCAGGCCGATGCGCACGGCGTAGCCGCCGAGGGCGACGCCCATGAGCAGGCCGAGGCTGATCCGCCCGGCCCAGACGAGGCTGGCCGCGGCGAGGGCGAGGTTGCCGGCCACGAGGGC